>JBCCRX010000210.1:0-11460 GCA_039201015.1 Bacteroidota bacterium
AGTATGGATTCCGTTTCCAAAATTCGCAGAAAGTTTCTTTTCTGATGAGAAAAACTTTCTGCTTAAGGGATTTTAAGGGTGAAAAGCATCAAAAATTAGAGATTTTTGATGCTTTTCACCCTTAAGAACCCCTTGGAGCAACCAAAAAATCCACCTTAAAAGATTTTTTGGTTGCTACTCCATGTATGTCGATTTTATTTTTTAATTGATACTTAGATTACAGCAATAGCAATAGTTTCAATATGGAAAATATAGGTAAGTAATTCGGGCTAGTCGCACTAGTATTCACATTTTGCAAAAATTGTCAAAGAGCCATTTTTTCTGCATACAACGTTTCGAGGAATTGCTAACTCTATAAGGAACGTGAAATAGTTAAATCAGCCTGAATAGGAGTGTCAAAAAAGAAGTTTCTCCAAAACAATTCAGTGCCTCCTTTATTCGCATACCATTTTATCAAAATACATTTATGAGAATTATAAGTAACCTGCCTTACTTTTTCTTTGCTTTTGCCCTATTATTTGCCTGCAACGATCCTTCCGTGGTAGGCTTAGATTTGGTAGAGGACAATCAGATTGATATTATTTTTTCTGAAGATATTCCTTTTTCTTTGACGACGGTGGAAGGCGAACCCGTTCCTACCTACACCATCAATGATGCTACTATCATCGCACCGAGCTCTTATTTGTGTGGACGCTTAGATCATCCTACTTTTGGCATTAGCGAAGCTTCTATTTTCTCCGAACTTGCCCTTAACTTGATCAAACCTATCACCAACGTACCCAATCTTCAAATAGATTCTGCTTTTTTGGTGCTCCCTTACGACACGACTGCTTTCTATGGAGACACTACAGAATTGGTTACTGTAGAAGTCTATGAAATATTGGAGCAATTAGAACCAACAGAAACGTACTTTCACAATACGCCGATCGCAACCAGCGAAGTGTCCATCGGTAAACTTGATTTTGTTCCGAATCCTAGCATTAATTCCGAATTGGTGACTTATCTGAATAACAGGGCAGACACTGTGATGAGTAGCGATCTACGTATTCCTTTGGATTTAGCTTTTGGTCAGCGACTGATTGATCAAGATAGCACGATTTTCGACAATGATACTACTTTCACACAGTTTTTGAATGGTCTAAATATTCGGATTAGCAATACAGAACGAAGCATGTTGAGCTTTGACTTGGCACCAGACAATGCAGGCTTCCGAGCGGGACTTTATCTTTATTACGATACTCTAAATACACCTGGTGCACCGATTGAGTATTATTTTCCATTCACACCCCTTAGTCGGTTCAATGCCGTGAAGTTCACCCAATTTCAGCATGATTACACCAATACGCCCATAGCAAATAGCATTGAAGAGAACTCCAACAGCGAAGAACGCATTTATGTGCAGGGCATGGGAGGCGTGAATGGAAAATTAACTTTTCCTACACTAAACGAATTGGGAGACATTGTTGTCAATCAGGCAAAAATAGAATTGGTAATTATCAGTGAAGGCGATAGCAATCAGGATCGTTTTCCTCCCGCAGAACAAATCTTGCTTTTCGAGAAAAACAGCGAAGGAGCACTAGAATTGGTAAGTGACTTCGAGGTGGCTGCTAGGGCGGTCGGAAATCCTAGACTTGCTTTTGGAGGCGATCTACAAAACGCTTCTATTGACTCAACTCAGCAGAGCTACACGATCTTTTTTTCTAATCATTTCCAAGAGATAATCAATGGAGAAGCTGCAAATGAAATTTTTATACAAGCATCACCTACTGCCTCTCTAATATTCATAGATACTCAGGCATCTACTAAAGCGGATCGTGCCAATTGGTCAATCTTGGGCAGTGAGAACAACAAAGAAGAGCGATTTAGGGCGAGGTTTAGTTTGGCTTACACACGGTTAGATTGAGTAGGAGGGCTCAATATAAGCTCTTACTACAGGTAGCAGATGCCCTTGGGGTTTGTCTGCTTACGAAGCAATACCTAGTAGATAAAACCATCCTTATCTCATGATCAGCGCAATACAACTACAACAACTCTTCACGCCTACCGAGATTATTGGTATTCTCAAAAAAGGCATACGCGCTTATGGTGCAGGAGAATACTACATTCCGCAGCGGATGCACTTAGAGCAAGAAGATATGACGTATCTGCTAATGCCTGCAATTAGTCAGCGTTTTTTCTGTACCAAACTCGTTAGCGTCATTCCTAAAAATAAAGAAAAAAATTTGCCTATCATTCAAGGTGTTTTGGTGTTGAATGAGCGAGCAACAGGAGCCGTGAGAGCTACTATGGAGGCACCGATGATCACAGCACTACGAACGGCGGCGGTTGGTGCTATTGGTTTGGAATTGATTAGTTTGCCTAATACACAAAAGATTGGAGTAATTGGCTGTGGCGTACAAGGCTTTTGGCAAAGCGTTTTTGCGCAAGCTATTCGTCCTGTTCGACAAATCTATGCGCACTCAAAGACCTACGCCAGCTTTGAAGCATACCAATCGAAGCTGAACGCACAATATCCTGATTTGGAAGTGATTTGGTGTGAACGAGCAGAAGTAGTCGTGCAAGCCGCCGAAGTCATCTATGCTTGCACCAATGCAAATACGCCGCTTTTCCCAAATGAGGAGAGCTTGGTGAAAAATAAACAATTCATCAGCGTGGGTTCTTTCCAAAAGGATATGCAAGAGTTGCCAGACGTTGTTTATCAGCAAGCCGATCTAGTGTTGCTAGACACTATGACAGCTAAAGAAGAAGTAGGAGATATTATCTTTCCATTGCAAAAAGGGATTTTAAAAGAAGACCAACTGCTATCGCTTTCGAGTGCCTTGAATCTGCCAGAAGGTAATTTACAAAAAAAAACCATCGTTTTTAAATCTGTGGGCATGGCAGCTTTTGATTTGGCTTTGGCAGTAGCGGTTTATGAGAAAAAGCAAAAAGTGAAAGGCTAGTATTCTCGTTTCTTTCTTTTTTACTTTTGAAGTAGCTACTTCTCTTTAAAAGACAAAAAATCTCTTTAGCTTTGCAGTCCTTTTATTAGAAACAAAAGGAGTAGCTTTTGAATAAGCACTAACAATTTTATGCCTTAATAAATTTATATGATAAAGTGGCTAAAGATTAAGAATTTCGCCATTATAGAGGAATTGGAACTGGAATTTTCAGCGGGTTTGACGATCATTACGGGAGAAACGGGAGCAGGTAAATCCATACTATTGGGTGCTTTGGGATTGCTGATGGGGCGTAGAATGGACACCAAATCGCTACACGATGAAAGCAAAAAGTGTGTGATTGAAGGCGCATTTGATGTATCGAAGCATGAATTAAAAGATATTTTTGAACGGCATGACATTGACTACGAAGACGAACTGTTGATTCGGCGTGAACTGACACCTTCTGGAAAATCTCGTGCATTCGCCAATGATACACCGACCAACCTCAAAGTACTGCAAGAACTGAGTAGCCATTTGCTCGATTTGCATCAGCAATTCGATACGCAAGATTTAAATACTGCCGATTTTCAGATTCAGATGTTGGATGCCTTGGCAGGGAATAAAAAAATTTTAAAAAACTATCGCCAGGCGTTCAAAGCTTACCGCCAAAACAGAAGAATACTACAAGACTTGATAGAGCGTCAGCAAAGAGAACTGCAAGAAAGCGATTTTCTGAAGTTTCAACTCAATGAACTCAATGAAGCTGCCCTAGAAGTAGAAGAGCAAACAAAACTGGAAACCGAAGCTGAGCAATTGACCCATGCCGAAGACATCAAACGCAACCTAAACGGCGTTTTTCAGCATCTTTCAGAAGCCGATCAATCAGTATTGAATCAGATGCAGACACTGGCACTGAGTGTAGGAAGTGTGAGTGAATTTGATCCCAAAGTAAATGTCCTAAAAGCTAGATTTGATAGCCTCATTCTCGAATTAGAAGACTTGACCAAAGAATTTGAAGCAATTGCGGAAGACACGGAATACGATGGTGCGCGCTTGCAAGAAGTCAATGAACGATTGGATTTGATCTATCGCTTGCAGAAAAAACACCAAGTACAAAGTATTGGCGAATTGTTGGAGATTCGGAGGCGTTTGGAGGGAAAACAATCTTCTTTCAGTGATTTAGAAGAAAATATTGCTTCTTTAGAGCAAGAAATTGAGCAGCAAGAAAAATACCTCTTCCAGCAGGCCAAAAATATGTCAGAGCGCCGACAAAAAATCGCGCCCAAATTCCAGCAAAAAGTGGAAAAAATGTTGCATGAATTGTCGATGCAATACGCACAGATGCACATTCAGTTTGAGCATTCATCTCAATTATTACCCTTAGGCATCGACCAAGTAGAATACCTTTTTGCAGCGAATAAAGGCAGCAAACTACAACCCATTCGAGCGGTCGCTTCGGGCGGAGAGCAGTCTCGTTTGGCATTGGCTACGAAGTCTTTGGTGGCCAGTGCGATCCCGCTACCCACTATGATTTTTGATGAAATCGATACAGGTATTTCTGGACATGTCGCCCTAAAAATGGGAGAAATTCTTCGGAAACTATCCGACGAGCATCAGGTAGTTTCCATTACGCATTCGCCACAAGTTGCCTCCAAAGCCAATACACATTATTTTATTTACAAGAAAATTAAAAACGACAGAACCATCACTCGCGTGAAGCAACTGAATTCAGATGAAAAAGTTAGGGCAATTGCAGTCATGTTAAGCAGCAATCCACCTTCAGAATCGGCAATGCAAAATGCGAGGGAACTGTTGGGGTTTAGTGATAGGTAGTAGGGGATAAGTGATAGGTAGTAAGTGCTAAATCACTTAACACCTACTACTTAAGACCTAAGACCTAAGACCTACTACTTAAAAACATGGCAAATAACTTACTAGCAGGAAAAATAGGCATCATATCAGGTGCATTAGACGAGCATTCTATCGCTTGGAAAGTAGCAGAACGCTGCATCGAAGAAGGCGCGACTATTGTATTGACCAATGCACCAGTCGCTTTTCGATTTGGTAAAATTCAAGAATTGGCAGAAAAATGCAATGCAGAAGCCATTCCAGCAGATGCGACTAGTGTAGAAGATTGGGAAAAGCTCTTTGAACAATCTATGGAAAAAATGGGTGGGAAATTAGATTTCGTACTGCATGCTATCGGTATGTCTATCAATGTGCGAAAGAAGAAGGACTACACCAATATAAAGTACGATTGGATGCAGAAAACTTTTGATATTTCCGCTATTTCTTTCCACAAAATGATGCAGACGCTCTATAAAATGGACGCGATGAAAGATTGGGGTTCGATTGTTGGACTGTCCTATATCGCGGCTCAAAGAACCTTTCCCGATTACAGCGAAATGGCAGAATCTAAAGCCCTGCTAGAGTCTTTTGCTCGCAGTTTCGGCTATCATTTTGGGGTAAAAAATAAAGTGCGCGTCAACACCATTTCGCAATCTCCTACCATGACGACTGCTGGTAAAGGGGTGAAAGGTTTTCAAGAATTTTTTGATTATGCCGATAAAATGTCGCCCTTGGGGAACGCCTCGGCAGAAGCTTGTGCGGACTATTGCATCATGCTGTTCTCTGAACTCAGTCGCGCCGTCACTATGCAAAATCTATACCACGATGGCGGCTTCTCTACTATGGGAATGAGTCCAGCCATTTTGAATTTGTAGGCAAAATTTGTTTTTATTTTAGTACCGTTTATTACCAATCACCGCCAGTAAAAATGCTATTCAGAAAAAAACAAGTCCGTTTAGCACAACGATTATCAGAATCAGCTCCTACACAAGGTTATTGGTCGATCATTCGTACGCATTTCCGCAAGAATCGTTTGGCAATTTGGTCGCTTCGAGCACTCTACTTCTTGCTTTTTGTAGCGATCTTTGCAGATTTTCTAGCTAATGATCAGCCGATTCTTTGCAAAATAGAATCCAAATGGCAAACACCCATTCTAAGGCAATACGCAATTGATTGGGGCTTCTCTGACTATTCAAGAGATTTCAGAGCCAGAGAATGGCTGGACGTATCGCAATACGATTTTTATATTTTTCCCCCCATTCCTTACGCGCCTGATTATCAAGACCGCAAGAATAGAAACCTCGTTGGTCCTTTTGCGATACAAGATGTGGAAAGTGGGCGATTTCGACATTGGCTCGGTACAGATAAATTGGGACGAGACACTGCTGCGGGTTTGATTGGTGGCACTCGAATTGCTATGCTGGTCGGAATAGTAGCGATGTCGATTGCGGGTTTCATTGGTATATTTTTGGGTGGTCTAGCTGGTTATTTCGGTGACGAGCAATTGAGAATTAGCATTGTACAGCTATTATTGCTTATCGTTGGATTTTTCATTGCTTTTTTCTACGCTTTCATCAGTCGATCTTATCACTTACAAGAAGCGGGAGATCATTTAGTTAGGGAAATCTTTCTCAGTTTGTTGATTTTTGCAGTGATTTTGTTGGCATTTGCCAGTTTGGGCGGCTTATTGTCAAAGATTTCAATTCTCGAAAAAAGCATTACTTTTCCAGCCGATATTGTTGTAATGCGTCTGATTGAAATATTCAATAGTGTACCCGCCTTGCTATTAATTCTTGCCAGCGTTGCAATTATTAAAAAGCCTTCCATTTTATACATTATGCTCATCTTAGGCTTATTGAGTTGGACGGGAATTGCTCGTTTTATTCGGGCAGAGCTATTGCGCATTCGGCAATTGGAATACATACAAGCGGCGCGTGCCTTAGGATTCAAAGAAGCTTACACATTTTTGCGCCACGCCATTCCCAATGCCCTATCACCTGTATTGATTACTATTGCCTTTGGCATTGCGGGTGCTATTTTAGCAGAAGCTGCCCTTTCTTTTTTGGGCATTGGCGTCAATCCAGATACCGTCAGTTGGGGTTCTATGCTCAGCTTGGCACGGCGCAATTTTGATGCCTGGTGGCTCGCGGTCTTTCCAGGCATCGCTATATTCGTCACCGTCACTATTTTTAATTTGATTGGAGACGGACTAACGGAAGCTTTGTCCGCTCAGTCTTAATGCTCTTAATGCGGCAAAACTTCTATCATAGGTCGTGAGACAGCAAGAGAAAGGAGAAAGCAAGAACGTAAAACTCTCCCACGCTCAAGCTCTCTCAAACTCTCTCAAACTCTCCCACGCTCAAACTCTCAAACTCTCAAACTCTCTCAAACTCTCTCAAACTCTCTCAAACTCTCTCAAACTCTCTCAAACTCTCTCAAACTCTCTCAAACTCTCTCAAACTCTCCCACGCTCAAACTCTCCCACGCTCAAAGTAACAGCCACCGACGAAATATTTCGCCAGTTTTATGCCGGAGTTGAGAATTCAGATAATCAATAAATATTCGGAACCAAAGGCAAAGTTTTTTTGTAGTATTGGTTGGAAATTAGGTAGAAGCAGCCTACCTTTGCATTCCATTTTGAAAGAGCTTTAGCAAGTTGTCTTTTTGCTTTTTCACCAAACTAAAAAACGTACTCGGGGTGTAGCGCAGTCCGGTTAGCGCACCTGCTTTGGGAGCAGGGGGTCGCAGGTTCGAATCCTGCCACCCCGACACGAATGGTCAAGGAGTTATGAATTCATATTCACAACTCCTTTTTCTTTGGGTGTAAGTTAAGGGCTTCCTAGTTTTTATCGTTACTTATAATACATTCAAAATCTATGACTAGACTCAGCGTAAACATCAATAAAGTAGCCTTATTGCGCAATGCGCGTGGTGGCAATTTGCCGAACTTAGTACAAGTCGCTAAGGACTGTGAAAAATTTGGAGCGCAGGGCATTACCGTGCATCCGCGACCCGATGAGCGGCACATTCGATACGAGGATGTACCCGCTCTTCGTGAGATCGTTACGACCGAATTTAACATTGAAGGTTATCCTTCTGAGAAATTTCTGAAACTGGTACTCGAAAACCCGCCACATCAATGTACACTTGTGCCAGATGCGCCTGATCAATTGACTTCCGACCACGGTTGGGACACCTTGCAGCAAGCTGATTTTTTAAAAGATATAATCGCACAGCTAAAGGAGAAAAACATTCGAGTATCCCTCTTTTTAGATGCCGAAGAACCCTTGATTGAAGGCGCGAAAGCCGTTGGAGCAGATCGCTTGGAGTTTTATACAGGTGTCTATGCAAAGGAATATGCTTCTGATAGAGACAAAGCAGTAGCAGCGCACCGATCTGGTGCTAAACTAGCGGCAAATATCGGACTAGGCATCAATGCGGGACATGATTTGAATTTGGAAAATTTGGCTTTTTACGCCCAAGAGGTAGAAAATCTACTAGAGGTTTCCATTGGTCATGCACTGATTGCAGATGCACTCTATTGGGGTTTGGAGAAAACAATTCAGCTTTATCTGGGGTGTTTAAAATAGAACCCCCTCCAACAACTGCCGATAAATCGCTATGCCGTCTTCTATTTCTTGCACGTAAATAAATTCATCCGCAGTATGAGAACGAGCCGAGTCACCAGGACCGATTTTTAGGGTTGGAAAAGGCATTAAAGCTTGATCGGATAGGGTAGGAGAACCGTAGTGGGTCAAACCTAATTTTTTGCCTGACTGCACCAGCGGATGATTCAAATCAATTTTTGAGGAATTCAAGCGAAAAGAGCGAGCAGTAAGTTCGGAAAGTGTTTGTTCTTGGAGTAGTTGAAACAAATCTTCATTATGGTGATATTCATTTGTCCGAATATCGACCACAAAGCGACATTCATCGGGTACGACATTGTGTTGTGTTCCAGCATTGATTTGTGTAATGCTCAGTTTTGTTGCGCCCAGTAGCGGTGATACTTCTTTTAAGGACAGATTTCTTAAATACTCAACATCTTGCATAGCTTTGTAGATCGCATTTTCTCCTTCTGCTCGAGCCGCATGTCCTGATTTTCCTCTAGCAATGCCGTCTATCACCATCAGTCCTTTTTCCGCTATTGCCATTTGCATCTGTGTCGGTTCGCCCACTAGTCCGAAAGTGATATTTCCGAGTTTGGGTAGTAGTAGAGCAATCCCATTCTTGCCTGATATTTCCTCTTCTGCACTCGCTGCCAAGATGAGGTTATACTTCAGATTTTTTTGGTCGTAAAAATAAGAGAAAGTAGCAATCAGGGCTACCAATGCACCACCAGCATCATTACTACCTAGACCATATAATTTGCCATGCTTGATTTCAGAATCGAAGGGGTCGCGGGTGTAAGTTTTTGCGGGTCGTACAGTGTCGTGGTGAGAGTTGAGCAGAACGCTTTCTTTCTTAGTATCAAAATACTTATTCCTTGCCCAAATATTGTTTCCCAATCGCTTCCAATCAATTTTCGCACTAGAAAGAAAGTCGGCAATAATATTAGCTGTTGACTGCTCTTGCTTTGAAAAAGAAGGCGTAGCAATTAATGTTCTCAATAAGGAAAGATATTTGTTCACAACACTTTGTTATTTGAGCTTTTGAAGCAGTAAAAGATAAAACATATAATATCATTTTGACAAATAAATGACGATGTAAGCGCAGCATAAAAGTATGAAATTACGCTTATTTTGTACTTGATTAGAGACAAAAGAGCAGAAAAAATACTTTGATTGGAATAATCATCATCTATCAAAATTATGTGTCAATAAAAATATAGAAGACCATATTTCGTGTTGATTTGTTTTTAGTCAATTCGCTCCAAAATTACATTTTTTAACTAATTAAACGAACGTAAGCATTATGCAAAAAATTAATGTAAAAAGCGCATTATTGCTATTAGCTGCAACAATGATCGTCTTCAGTACGACCTCTTGTAACGATGATGAGGATGTAGATTCAGAAAATCCTAAGCTGGTTTGGGTAAGCCCCGAATTTAGTGGTTCTGTTATGTTTGATGAAGATATTACTGTCGGATTTACAGACAATGTTAACTTAGCTTCTGCTTCTTTCACCATCACGAGTGATGATGGTGTAGAAGTTGGTTCTGCTAGTGGAACATTATCTGGCAACGAAGGGGAACTTACTTGGACTAATGATGGTACTTCCTTGAAGGAAGGTGGCTACACGATCAATGCAACGGTAGCGGACGCCTCTGGTAATACCAATGCTGCCAGTAACAAATTCTCCGTTACGGAACCGAATGCCTCTGGTTTTGAAAGCAACTTTGCCGCCATTTACTTCCGAGGTAGTCCTAATTCTTGGGGTGCAACGGAAATGGAACTAGCCGCAGATAATACTTGGGAAATTGATAGCTTGGTGATGAATAGTGCTGCCACAACGGAGTTCAAATTGGCAAATACCGACAACTGGACAAACATTGACTGGGGTGCGGAAGAAGGTACAGGAGTCGCCGCTTTATCGGGTACAATGGCACTGAAAGAAGTGACTGCTGATGTGGATGAAGATGGCAATAAAATTGACGATACAGAAATGCTGGTTCGTGGTGCAAATGAAAATATGAAGCTAGACGGTACAGTTTTGGAAGATGGTGAAAACTTTTATAAGCTAACTTTCAATGATGAAACTTTTGCCTACACCCTTGAATCTCAAGGTCCTACTGGCAATTCAGGGCCAGCTTATCTAAGTATTGGTTTAATCGGTTTTGCAACAACGGGCACAGACGACGGTTGGGCAGACGGCGCAGATATTGCTATGTATTCAAGCGATTTAGTCAATTATAGCGTAGCGGCTTATCTATACGAAGGCGACATCAAGTTCCGTGCAGACGGTGCTTGGACTTTCAATTGGGGTGGTGCAGAATTCCCTGCTGGAACGGCAGTTGACGGTGGTGACAACATTCAAGTGAGTCCAGAAGGCACTTACTACGTTACCTTCACGGATGCTGACGAAAGTACTTATGCGTTTACGCCAGTAGAATCTATCGGATTGATTGGTGATGCAACAGGCAGTTGGGAGCAAGACCAAGACATGATGCAAGGTGAGGAAGATAAAAACCTATATAGCATTACTTTGGATTTGGTAGTGGGTGAAATCAAATTCCGCGCCAATGACGCTTGGGATATCAACTGGGGTGGTGCAGAAGGTGAAACCGTGCCTGGCGGTAGTAATATCGCTATTGCGGAAGCAGGTAACTATACGCTTCAATTGCATACTACGAATCAAACCTATACGATTACGAAGAACTAATGGTCGTGGGTCGAATTAGTGCATGTTTGGAGCAAGATTGACCTGTAAATCAGTAGTTTGTGGTTCACGCCTAATGCCTCACGCCTCACGCCTAAGGCGGACACGGTCGGGATGAACGAGCGATCCTTTAGGTAAATATTCAGTGAATATTTAAGCGAGAGAACCGATTTGCGGAAGGGTTAGCGGCTACAATTTTCAAAGTCAAGTTCGTAAAATGTTGGGTTACAGAAAGATAAGGAACGAGGGATGAATAAACTGAGGTTCTTAACAAGATATTTTTGTGCTAATGGAGACAGAAAAATCGCAATCCGCCTTAGGCGGACATAAGACTTTTTCTAACGAAAAGTAGCGCAAAACCTGTTCGCCTAAGGCG
>JBCCRX010000211.1:0-11424 GCA_039201015.1 Bacteroidota bacterium
AAAACCCTTTTCAGGGTTTATTTCTGATAATTTCAATCGAAATTAAAGGGTATTTTGCCTGTCTAAATTATGGATATCTGAAAGGGTCATTTAATCTATCAATTCCCAAAGTGAAGGCGGTAAAATCGCTCAATTTTGGGAAATGTAAAATGCTTGTTAAGCCAAGATATACAGCAAGTTATACAAAAACACGTGGGCAAATTCTCCCCTTTGGCTCGATATACCCTTTTAAGATTTTCTTAAGGCTTAGAAAATGGTATGAATGAATTTTTACTTCTGTTCAATATCTCCTAAAATAGCTCAAATCTATGACATGAAGTCAACTTTGTATGATTTTACAAAAATGAGGGTTTTTATATACTCAATTTTAGCTATTATGGTATGGGTAAAATCGGACAAATATCAAAAATATGGTCATAATGTTTAATAGAATAGTTGAAGGGTGTTTAAGTATAAAAAAATACAACCCTCCAACTTTCAAATACTATTACTGATTTTTTATTGTTTTATAATTCGCTTTTGAAAAATCTCTTCTTCCCCCTCTACTAACAGAATATATACTCCTGCCGTCAATTTATTGAGTGAAATACTTATTGAAATATTATTTTCAATTTGAACTAATCTTCCAAATGTATCAAAAATGCTTACTCTTCTAATTTGGCTATCATCAGATAGTGTTAAATTAAGCATACCAGAGGTTGGGTTTGGATAAACCGTCAATTCTACTTCTGATACTTCAATAGAACGCTGCTCAACTCCTTGGTCTGTTAGTGGCGTTAAACAATCCCCAATTCTAGCAGTAAAAGTACACCCATTCAAAGCTTCAAATCCTACTTGTAAAATCACAACTTCGTTAGCAGAATAAGTCAAATCTACTTGCGCTCCGACAGAAGCAGTAGAACGAATACTATCTACTCCACATAATTCCAAAGTTTGCATACCCGTATAAGTCATGTCATCATCTATACTGGTATTATTCATAGCATTAATAGTGATGGATTTAGTATTATCACTTAGATCGCCACATGTAATTTGATTAGTTAAATCCATTTGAAAAGCGGCAAACGAACTCCCTGCATAAGCCGTATTTAGACTCATAGTTGAGTTGTCCGTGTTTTTATAAGACAATCCATAGATAGTAAACATACCTGATGGGTAAGTACCTGTATTTGACAAGTCTGGATCGTCTGCAAATTCAACGATATTGCCAGTTCCATCATCTACGATGATAAAAGTGTAACTATATTCTGCTCCTGGATCAATGATGCCGACACTTTGAGTAATCCTACCTAGATTAGAGGGTGACGGAATAACAGTATAAGCAGCAGGGAAAGTAGGTCGAGTCAAACTAAAGGAAGTAACGACCAAAACATATTGCGTTCCTGCGGTAAGATTTACTGTGACGGATGGTTTAGGGGTAGTTGAACCTCCAGAATTGTCTGCGCTTGACGCTAACCAATTCGCACATTGGTTAATTGGATCAAAACTACCTTGATAAATATTGATAATTCGATCATCAAAAACAGTGAAATCGAACTGATAGCTGCCAGTAGTTTCTACTTGAAAATTATATTGATCTGCTACAACATCATTTGTAAAGCTTACGCAATTACCATTACCATCATCCCTTGCTCTTTCACTTGCTGTATCTGTACTTTTCAATGAATCTGAGAAAGAGATAATTTCAGAAACATAAGTCGGTACAGTCAAACTCAAATCTAAACTAGGATCACCTGCATCTGCAACTACAGCATTATCGGGAGAAAAAGTTGCACCTTCTGCCTCACAATCGAAAGTGACTTCTAGTATCTTATTATTTGTACTTAGTGTAAGGCAACTGCTAGAAGCCAGCAAAGAACTTAAAGTCGTGCCGACCCAAGTACTTGGATCAATACTTGTCTCATAAGAAACGCCGTAAATAATATATTTTCCAACATTTAAAGCTGTAAAATCTGCCGTAGAAGATTGCGCTGCAATATTATCAGAATTTTGATCTACAGCTATAAAAGTATAAGCATCGTAAGGTGTAGATGGTGAGCTAATCTCCGTAATTAAATCTGTACCTGAAAATGTAATACTACTTACACCAAAAGCACTTGAGCTTGCTTGAGCGATAACAACATAAGGTACACCTGCTTGTAGATCAGCGTAAAATAAATCTGCTCTACTTGTCCCTCCGTTTGCATTTGGAAAAGTATTTGATCCTAAAAAAGTAGAAGAACAAGGATTATTAATATCAAACCCAACCGCTTCAAATATAGAAACAGAAAAGAATCCACCATTAGCTCCCAAGCAGGAAACGCCATACGTTCCTCCATTTAAAGAGACCACTGTAAATGATTCAGAGCTTCTAGTACTTGATGTTTCGCACACCGTAGTCCCTTCACTATCCGATCTGGGTCTTGGTGTACTTGGTTCAGTACCATCTATATCAACTGTAACCGTTCTTGTAGGATTTCCAAAATAGTTAGCTAAACCCAAATCGAGTGCCGCATCTCCCTGTTCTATTACCATCGCTATATCAGGAGCAATAAAACTTTCTTCTACACTACAAGTCGTTGAAATAGAACAATCACTAGCATTGATATTGAAAAAGGTTGCACAAGAGTTATCACTACAAACGACTTTGAATCGAGCTTCGCTAGTGTTTGGTACGCTATTTGGTATAGTAATCGTTCCAGAAGTACCAGAAGCGTAAGTAATACCAGAAGCGAGTAAGTAGGGATAAGTCAAGCCACCATCTACAGAAAGCAAAATATCTACATCTGCACAAAGCACATCTGAGCCATTAGTATTCCAAGTAATGGTAGTTGTACCACCTGACGTTAGTGAACCACAATTCGCAGGATCATTCACTACGAGTGGACCAGTGGCACTCACGGTCAATGCTCTATCTGTACAAACTGATCCTCCAATACCATCTCTAACCGTCAATGCAAAATTCAGAGAACGAGCTACTGTAGGCAGTACTTCAAAATCAGAAAAATTACCACTGGCAATTTCATTGATTCTTGGAAAAGTACGAGATGGACTGCTAGTTGGCGCATAGTTCCGAAATAGAGGCGCACCTGGATCACTTGCTGCTGCTGCACCAAGTTTTCCTTGCGTAGCGATACTACCATTTCCATACACTTCGTCATCTTCATTGTACTGTTCCCAATTGTAGAGGAGTGGATCGCCATCTGCATCAGAAGCTTCCGCAGTTAAAGTAAAAGGGGTGTTTACTGGAATGGTAAGCGTTCCAGCATTACAAGGATCAGCATTCACCACAGGCACGGTGTTACTGATTGTACCTTCCGTACCACACTCTCCACCTTCGTCTGAATTGATATAGCTGATGATCTGATTGAGACTATTGGCATGAAAGAAGGCTTCTCGCCCTCCTGGAATGTTATTGTCATCTTGGCAAATTCCATTATAGCCCATAATTGTATTTCCACTTCCAATTTCATAAGAACCTGTTTCTTCAATGCCATTTGTACAGGAATCCCCCGTGCCATTGAAAGAATGAGAGGCATCAAATTGGTGTCCTGCTTCGTGGGCTGAACGATACAGAAAAACGTTATCAATATTGTTACGCCCACCAGACCAAGCACCTCCTTTTCTTGCTCCAAAATTGGCGTCGCTATCGCTGCTAGGAGAAAGATCATTATTATCGCAAACAGAACCTTTCTGAGCTACTCCACCAGTGTCAAAATCACTTTCTCTAGTATTATCAAAAACTTGTCCTAGATCATATTCTGATGTATTGAAATTTAAAGAAATACCTTCTGCTGCTTGATTGGTACGGCTATCTGGGGTAGTTGGATCGAATGGATCAGTATTTGGATCAGTATAAATTTGTGTACCAACCAAAGTAAAAGAAAGAGCAGCATCTCTGTTGTAGATCAAGTTCCAACCATTGATAATATTGGTTATCAAAGTCATAGATGTAGTAAGGTTACTTCCATTGCCAATGTAAAATTCAGCAGTTGTCACAATTACAACACGGTAGTTCCTTAGGCTTGCTCCTACAGCAAAACCATCATTACTCTTCTCTAAACTTGTATTATTATGAACTGACTTTTTTCCGCTCTCTTCTTTACAATCAAAGACTTCTTTAGGTTCGTTAGCTCGATCAGGGCTATTATCACCGATATAGGAATTATAACGACCAAGCTCCAATTTGGATGAATTGATATTCACCATTCCAACTGGTGTTTGGATGAAGCAATAAACATCGCCATCTCCATAAGTCAATTTCCCTTTCACCAAAGGATTCAATGTACTTTGAAGATCGTAAGAACGAATATTAGGATATTGAGCTTGCAGTGCGGATGATAGCAAATTGTTTGGTATTGCTGTGAACGTTACATAATCCCCTCCAGGCATTGGCAAATCAATAGAAAAACTTTCATTGTTCTTTTGTAATCTTATTTGATCTGAAATAACTTTAGTGGATAGGTCGTAAACATCGCTTTGGCTTTGTGCATGAACTAGACTTGCAAAGCAAAGTAAGCAAAGCAAATAGTGTAGATGTCTCATATTACTTGTTGAATTTAAAATAGATGAATGCAGCAACTAAGCTCTTCACTTAATTGCTGCAATTAAGAAAACTTAAAAAAGGTGTAAAAGAAGTGAAAATAAATTATGCGTTTTTTCTTAAGGGAATAAGACCTATTCGCTATTAATAGGCTTTAAAAAAATACTCAGAATTTCATTAAAAATTATTCTCGTTACAGAAATATAGGTATTCCGTTTAAAAGAAGTTTTTGCCAGCAGAAAGTGATGGAAGGAATATTTATGGTTCATGTTTAGTCTGTTTATTGTTTGCGTTTTAATAAATAGCTTTTCAGCAGTAAATGTAGAAATTATTGAACTTTTTTTTTACGAAAATTAGGTATACATTAAGTATACAATTATAATATTCACAAACAAAAGCTAATATATAAAGCTTTAATAAGCTATGGTTTACAGAATAATGACAATTGTATTTTTAGTGTTGTGCAGTAAACAAGTACAATCTCAGGAAGTGGATACTACCTATATTAATAGCCAAATAGAGAGCATAAAAAGAGCGGCAATCAACCAGAAAACTTTCGAGCAAGCAGAAATCATATTAGATTTTTCTCAACAAGAAAAATATATAGAAGGAATTCGATTTGCCTTGGTGCATACTGGCGATTATTACTTGAAAGTAAATGCGCACGAACAAGCACTTTTGTCTTATCAAAAACTCTATGAGTTAGGGGAGCAAGAAGATCGAAAGGACATTGTTAATACTGCCTATTTTGGTTTAGGAAAAGTATATGATGTCATGGGCAGATTGGAAAAAGCAGCAGAGTATTTTAGTAAGAGTGAAACGGTCAGTGAAATGATAGAGGATGAAAAATGCCTGGCTTGTGTTTACAACAGCATCGGCGTTCTTTACCTAAGACAAGGAAATTATGAAACAGCCATTCCTTACTTGACAAAAGCTAAAAGTCTCATCAATCCAAAAGACGAACAAAAAATAACCGCAGAAATAAATATTAATATTGGCATTGCTTACGTCCAAGCTAATCAAGCTGAAAGATCATTGCCTTATTTTGAATCACACCTTAATCTTGCCAAACAATCCAAAGATTCCCTTGAATTTGCGCCTTCGTACGGAAATTTAGCTTATGCCTATCAAAATGTATCTGACTTTGAGCAGGCATTTACCTATTATGATTCTTCTCTCTATTATTCTAATCTATTTCAACAAGATGAGACTACTTATATCACTTATCTTGACATGTCTGATGCGTACAATTTGAAACAAGATTACCAAAATGCACTCACGTACTATAAAAAGCATCATACCTTGAAAAACAAGGTACTTAATGAAAAAAATAGACAACAAATCAATGAATTAGAAGTCAAATTTGAAACTGCTCAGAAGGAACGTGCGCTGATTAAGAAACAAAAAGAAGTGAATGATCTAGTGATGGCAAGGCAGAAAATGTGGCTATTAATTGGAGGTTTATGTGCAAGTTTAATTATTATGCTATTGATATTTCTCAAAGTAAAAGGAGATAATCAGCGTAAGCAAAAATTGATGAGGGTACAAGAAGAATTGGTAGCTATACAACTGAAAAATAAAGAATTAGAAGCTGACCAGCTTCAAAAGGAGTTAGAAAACAAAAGCACAGATTTAACCAATTTAGCACTCGATATTGCTCGAAAAAATGAATTTGCGCAGCAACTCGCTAAACAGTTAGAAGACATTCAAACCGCTAAAGGCACAAATAAGAAAGATCAATTAAACGCAATTACTAAATTTGTCAAAAATCATCTCAAAATAAGTGAAGACTTAGCTCTACTGCAAAGTAATGTTGATGAAATTAATGCTAGTTTTTATGAAAAATTAGAAGCAAAGTTTGGCAAGCTATCTCCTAATGATAAGTATATGCTAGGGTTAATACGTCTGAATTTATCTCTAAAGGACATTGCATCAATTAAAAATATTTCTCCCACTTCTGTTAAGGTAAACCGCTATCGTTTGAGGAAGAAACTAAACCTACCTACGGATGTAAATTTTGCTAAGTATTTGCAGGATTTTTGATATGGGTTTTACTGTCTTTACTATGGAGCAAAGTAGATAATCCTTATTATTGCTGCATTCTGTTCAACAAAATGAGAACAATAATTGAATCGGCTTAGAAAAGTATATAAAAACCGTCGTTTTTGTAAACTTCCTTTTCCAAAATCACAAATTTTCCAAGCTCTTGAAAATCAATACTTGCCAATTCTATTAAAGTGGTTTACTTTATCAAAGTTTATTAAATTAGCACTCATACATTAAAGTAAACTTTCTGACATGAAATTTGGATATGCAAGAGTAAGTACCAAACAACAAGAACTACATCTGCAAACAGATGCTTTAGAAAAAGCGGGCTGTGATGAAATCTTTGAAGAAAAAATTACGGGCACGACTAAAGAACGTCCAAAGCTGCAAGCTTTACTTACCCAGCTAAGAAAAGACGATGTGGTCGTGATCTATAAATTAGATCGTCTAAGCCGTTCTCTAAAGGATTTGATCAGCATCGTTGAACAAATCCAGAAGAAAGGAGCAAATTTTCATAGCCTTACGGATAACATTGAAACTTCTTCGCCCACTGGAAAATTGACTTTTCATCTATTCGCAGCACTGGCAGAATTCGAGCGGAGTATTATCAGTCAAAGAACGAAAGCTGGTTTAGAGGCGGCTAGAGCTAGAGGCAGAAAAGGAGGACGACCTAAAGGGCTTTCTAAAAAAGCAGAGCGCACCGCCATTCTTGCTGAAAGCTATTATAAAGAAGGAGAACTTTCCATCATTCAAATATGTGAAGAATTGAATATTTCTAAGCGTACACTTTACAAGTATCTTCGACATCGAGGGGTGCAGATTGGAAAGCGATAACTTTTTTACTCACTAAAAAGAGATTTTACAAGTACTTTAGTGAAATCTCTTTTCCGTTAATGCTTTCTTAAAATTTGGGAAATAACATTTCAAATTTCCTAGTAACAGTTTATCTAAACGGTCAAGCAAAGGATTAATATACTTTGATTAACTAAACCAGTTTTGTATCCTTTGCTATTCTTGATTTTCAGAGCTTTAGAAAAGTTGGATTTTCTACATGGCAACCGCATAGAAACGAGGGTTTTAGTATACTAATTTTGATATCACTCTACATGATAAATGACCTAGCCTTTAAATTTAATGACGATATTAATTGCATGGTTCTATTGTAAATAACCACTAGTAACAGCAATAATATAAGGTTATAATTTCTTCCCTATACTTTTCACCAAAGGCGAGACCTGATTCCCAATTAATTCAATAGACCGTTTCATTTGTTCATGAGACAAGCCCACATCCATTTGAAAATTGAATCGAGATATGCCACCCAATGCTTCACTATGTCTTATTATTTTTTCAGCAACCTGTTTTGGACTACCAATGACAATTGCTCCTTTTTCATCACGAGCCTGAGACTCAAATTTTTCTTTACTAGGAGCAACCCAACCTCTTTCTTTATTCATTGAGGCAATAACTTCTGCATACCTTGGATAGAAATCATCAATGGCTTCTTGCATGTTATTGGCAACGTAGCCAAATGAGTGCAAACCTACTTTTAATTCATGAGGAGCGAAACCAGTTTGCTCTCCTGACTTTCGATACAAATCAACTAATGGTTTAAACTTGTGTGTCTGCCCCCCAATAACAGCAAGCATTAAGGGTAAACCTAAAGCACCTGCTCTTGCAAAGGATGCAGGCGTTCCTCCGACACCTAACCATATGGGCAATTTCTGTTGAAGCGGTCTTGGATATATAGCTTGGTCTCTTAATGGTGGACGAAATACACCAGACCAATTCACTACTTCATTGTCTCGGATATTCAAAAGAAGTTTTAATTTCTCCTCAAAAATAGCATCATAGTCTTCCAAGTTATATCCAAATAAAGGAAAGGCATCCACAAAAGACCCTCGACCAGCGACTATTTCTGTCCGTCCATTAGATATTAAATCTATAGTCGAAAAATTCTGAAAAACTCGAACAGGGTCAGAAGTACTCAATACTGTAACAGCACTAGTCAAACGGATATTTTTGGTTCTCGCAGCAGCAGCAGCCAAAATCACAGATTGTGCTGAATCTAAAAACTCTTTGCGGTAATGTTCCCCAATTCCAAATGCATCTAGTCCGACCTCGTCAGCCAACTCTATTCGTTCTAATAACTCAGCTATGGCTTTTACATTTTGTTCACTTTTGTTTCCATCATTTTGGGGAGATGCTGCGAAGCTGTCTATTCCGATTTCCATTTTTTTGTTTTTTATTCAATTAACTTTTTCCATGAGTAATATGAAGTAAATAGTAAAACGATAGCAACAATAGCAGGAGCAAACGCTCCATCACTAATCATAATATGAGCAAAAAATGCCAACACAAAATCAAAGAAGAAACCTGCATATGCCCATTCTTTTAAAGATTTAGATTGGTTAGTCCAAATGGCTACCAATCCTAAAATCTTAACAATTGCCAATGGATAAATTATATAGGTAGGATACCCTAACCTGGCAAATGTCTCGCTGACTTCTGCGTTATTAAAAATGTACATACCCGCTGACATTAACATTAATGCAGATAATAAACCTGTACTGATTCGATAAATCCATTTGAAATTTTTCATGTTTAAAGTTTTATTGAACTAATTGTTATCCAAGTACTTTTGGAAGCGATTTTTTTGTTCTGTAAATGCAATCTGAAATTTATCTTCGAGAATCTGCTTATCCTTAAAAAAATGATTAAAAGAGGGCAAATAATAATCAGCAATAATATTCGCTCCAAAGTGAGGAAATATTTGCTTAGATATTTTTAGAACGTTGTTCATAGGTCGCCTACTTGGACTTGTTGACAACAAAAACATGGGCTTTCCTCCCCAAATGTTCATTGGTTTTTCCATTGGTATTCTTGAAAGCCAATCCCAAAGATTTTTAAATGCGGCAGTATGTAATCCATTATGTTCAGCTAAAGACAATACGATGGCATCGTTTTCCTGAATCAATCGATAAAAGCGCATTACACTTTCATCAATCCCACGTGCCCTTTGCAAATCAATACTATATAATGGAGCAACATAGTCATTCAAATCGGCAACAGTTATTTCAGCATTATGAAGTTGATTCGCTGCGTAAGCAGCAAAGGTTTTATTAATCGAATTCTTACTATTGCTTGCGCCAAAAGCTAAGATTTTTTTCATGATTTATAAATTTTCAACTCAGGCTAATAATTGATTGATTTCTTCTTTAGAAATCTCATATTTCATCGGTCGGATTTTTCCTTCGCTTATATAAATGCCACTCCTTTTGAATTTGGAATCAAAAGCGGCATTATATAAAGTTAGTGCGCCTTGCTCTGGTGATTTAAAAAATAAATTCCGAATGGGTCTTAACCAAAATGGCATGCCCTCGCCAGCAGTCATTTTGGTTTTTATCGATCCTGGGTTGACACTTACAAAACGTATATTCTCCCATTCTTTACTCAAATGGTTCATTAAAAGCACTAAAATGAGCTTAGAGTCCATGTATGAGCCAAGCAGTTTAGTGAATTTTTTAGGTTTCTGGAAAGCTGGTATGTCAACAGATTTTTTACTGGTTAACCCACCCGTAGCAGTATTGACTACAAATGGATTTTCTGCTTTTTCTAAAAGTGGTTTTAATGCTTTTGTTAGCAAATATGGACTTATACCATTTACTTCCAATTGTAGTTCATTGTCATAATCGGAATAGTATAATTTATCAAGTAGCAATCCTGCATTATTAAAAAGTCCATCTATGTTATCCCAGCTCGATTGGATTTGGTTGGCGACTTGTTCTATCTCATTTCTTTTGCTCAAATCTGCTACAAAAATGTCGATTGTATTTTCTGATGATAAAAGGTTTTTAGTTTCTTTTTTTCTTGACTCACTCCTTACGATTAGTCCAATTTTGTGTCCTTCGGTAAGTAACTTTTTAGTTAATTCAAGTCCCATTCCTGAGTGTCCACCCGTTATAATATAATTCATGACTTCAATTTTTTTGAATTTGTATAAGTTCGTATTGAGGTTGTTCTTGAGATTGTTTATTTCTGTTTTAAGCCGATTATGATGAAAGCAACGGCACTTACGAAGGTAAATGCGAATAGGTAAGCGGTATTTTTGTTATTGGCATTCATTACTTCGAGATTTTTATATTTATTGATTCAATAAATTCTTCTTTCTCATTTTTTAAGCTCCCAATTTTATGGTCAAATAAACCATTCAAATTATTTCCACATGGGTCTTCCAAACGACCATGGATATACAATATATAATCTCCTGTTTCCCACTTTTCAGTTGGCGTAAAACGCCATTCTGTTTCTTGTTTAGCAATTTCAATTTTACCAGCGATAGGCTGATTGTTTGAGTTTGTTATTTGTAGTCTTTGCAGTAAAGAAAGGTGATCCAGCATAGCAGGAAACTCAATGATCAAAGGAGACGTACTCCCTGATTTAGGTATTTTTAGCGTCCATAATGCTGTATTAGGTATAATTTGATCTTCTTCACTCACGTAGAATGATTTAGTAAAAACAGATGGCAGCGTATTCCCTTCTACATCTTCCAACTGCCCAATGACCAATTGATATGTTTTACCTGCTTGCAAAGCCCGTCCCATACGTTCATTGGCGTCTAATCCTGTTTTCACTCTGGAAGGATCAAAAATAATGGTTAGCTGTTTTTGCTCTTTGTCCCACAATTCATGAACATTATTAAAAATTGCCCCGACTATTTCCTGTTCTTTTTCATCAACCAGCTTTATTTTTTCTAAATTATCAATAGTTTTCATCGGCTTGGAAAATTGGATATACATGCGTAATAAATTTTCTGGAAGTGTATCTGCTGATGGATAGACCTTTTTTACGACTGG
>JBCCRX010000212.1:0-11412 GCA_039201015.1 Bacteroidota bacterium
GCCAAAACAAGGTGCTAATCAGAGCGGAAGCTTGGCGCAGCCCGTGAATAAAGGCTTGAAAAACAATACTTAGGGCGAGTTTATTTTGTTTAGTCTTTTTGGTGCTTTTGCAACGCAAAAAAAGAAATTCAGTCTTGGCTTTTTTGGTGCTTTTTGTGCTAAGACAAAAAGAACATGTTATTTCCTGAAATCGTACAGCTGGATCACAAAAATTTTCAAAGAACCAGAATTTCTTCTGATTTTTTCAGAAAAATCAGAAGAAACTCTCTCTCTGTCCAAAGAAACCCACTGAAAACACTGAAAACTAAGTTTGTTTTAAATTCTAGAAGCGAGAAATTCCTTAGAATTTCGAGCTTCAAAAAACACATCTGCCGCCGTCGAAGACGGCGGCGAATAAGGGGTGAGGGAGAAAAAAGGGTTTTTATAAAACCCTTTTTTCTCCCTCAAACTCCCCTGTTTAAAATACAAACTTATTAGTTTTCAGTGATTTAGAACTAGGCGGACAAGATTCTTAATGTAGAACTGGGAGTGAAAGATAATTTTACAGGATATATCTGTTTTCTATCAAAAGCGAACAATGTAAAACTGTTCGCACTAAGCTGATTCAATTATTTCACATTTTAATAGGATACTAACAAGAGCTATTTCCTTCCAAAATCCGCAGGAATTTCTCCCCATTCTTTTGTCTCCCATTTTAAAATAGGAACGCGGAAGTCATTGTTTTTCAGCCAGTTCTCTCCTCTTTCGATTAAGTCGTATAGCAGTTTGGTTTTGCTGTTCCGAGCCAGTTTTGTGTTGACTTTTGCTTTTTTTACCCAGCCAATGGCAATTTTTGAGTCGGAATAGATCGGCAGATTGGTAGCTTGTTTTTTTTGCATGGCAAGACAATGGACGATGGCTAGAAACTCTCCTATGTTGTTTGTGCCAAGCGAAAATTTTTGATAAAAAAACTGGAAGCCCGTGGCAGTATCCACGCCTTGGTATTCCATGACACCAGGATTGCCACTGCAAGCAGCATCAACGGAGATGCTTTTCCAAATAATTTTTTCTTTAGCTGCTTCATCAACTATTTTAGCTGCTTTGGTTTTCCGATCTATGGCACTTTCGTAGTCGCCGCCGTAAGCTGCTTTAGCTGCTTCGAGTGAAGAAAAGGATTTGTATTTGGCGTTTGGAAAACCTTTGATCTGCAATTGGCATTCCGTCCAACTCTCGTAGATGCCTGGCTGATTGCCTTGCCAAACGACATAATACTTTTTCTTTTTTGCCATACTTTTTAAACGATTGATAAAAGAATCAAGTCTCCACTAAAATTACTCAAGGAGTCAAAAATCATTACAAATGTAGAACGGAAACCCGAAAGAAAAGAATAGAATGAACCATCGTGCAGATTTTATCATTCTAGGAAAAGCAAAAGCAAACAATTATGCAAGTCAAAAAGAAAGTCTGGCAGCAATTCATTCCGAAATCTTTGGACGAAGTTTGGAACTTCTTTTCTCGCCCCGAAAACCTCAATAAGATGACGCCCAAAGGCGTGAGCTTCAAAATACTATCCGATCTGGAAGGCATAGAAATGTACGAAGGCATGGTCATTTTGTACAAAATTAGTCCGATTGCGAATATTCAGATGAATTGGATGACAGAAATTACACACATCAAAGAAGGTAAATATTTTGTGGATGAACAGCGATTCGGACCTTACGCGCTTTGGCACCACGAACATCATTTTGAGCGGCAAGCCGATGGTATTTTAATGACGGATATGTTGCACTACAAAGTTCCTTATGGCATCATCGGCAGTATTGCAGATGCTGTTTTTGTCGATCGCAAAGTAGAGGAGATATTTACCTATCGAAAAGAAGCCGTAGAAGAAATTTTTGGTTTTGAATCCAATAAAATACTGGCTCAGCGATAATATCTGGAATCATCCAATAGATTTAATACGATCTCCCAAAGCTTCTCGTAAGGAAGATATTCCGTCTCGTAATTCTGCTTGACTTCTAAGAGTGGCGACTCTGCCAAACGCTTTTTAAATTTCTTTGCTCTCCTTTCCGTCGCAATTCTATTGAAACTGGCTTCTCCCACACAAACCAGCATTTTAATGAAGCAATTGGAGCGATAAGTATTGTCTTTTAGCAGATAACGATTGTTGTAGCGTTGTATAGCTGCTAGTCGCTCTACAAAGGTGTTTTGCTCTTTTCTCAGAATGGAAAATAAAATTTGAAGCACCAATATCGGCACATTGGTAGAGCGTTTTCCTTTAGAAAAGGTCGGTACTTCGTTTATAAATTTGGAGACTTTAAGGCTTTTTCTTTTGGGTTTATTTAGAATGCCTGCTTCTATTAAAAATTGTAGATAGGCTTCTACAAGAATCCAGGGTTCTCTGGATTCTTCGGAGACCATAGGCAAGCTTTTTGATTTTTTAACAGCTAGTGTGTTTTTATATACTTCTTCGTAGTTCGCTAAATGAAAGTGTAATAAAGAAAGAAGGTATAGACTATTAAGCCAAGTAGCATTGTATGAATTTTTTTTAATCGTTTTTTCAACAGCCCTAATTCCCTCTTCGTATTTTCCTAGTTGCAAACAAGCAATTGCTTTTTCTTTTAAAAAATAGTTAATTTGATTCGGATTAGCGTATTTTTTGCCCTCTAGATATCGAATTGAGTCATCGCTGGTTTTTATCAATTCTTCTAGTTCCCTGTTGGAGGTGTGCATCATTACCTTTATAACACGAGCGTAGATGTGTAAATTTAAAATGTCGTATTTATCCAAGTATGGTTCTAAATCATGATAGTACTTGCTTGTGATTTCGTAGTGTTTCTTAAAATTGGTTCTATCTTCCACATAAGCCATTCTGGCTAAGGTAAAATACTTTTCTGCAAGATATTCTGCTTCCAGTTTGTCTTTTGTATTTATTAATTGTTGTTCATAATGTGTATATTTCTTTCGATTAAAGGTTACATTACTATGATATCTCTTTAATAACTGTAAAATTTGATATTGTAAATCTAGTAAGTCGAAGTTGTTTGCCTTTCTCAAGCTCTTTTTTAACAGATAAGTGGCGTTCTTGTAGTATAGTCGGCGCATCAAAATATTCGCAGCCGTAACATCTCTGACCAATTCGTAATACGTCTTTTGATATTTGTTAAAGTTCAGCCTGGTTTCATCTATAAAAAAAACAGTGTTCAACAATTTAGAGTAAAGTCTTTCCTTTAGCTCTTTGTACCTTCTATCGCTTTCATTTGCCCCTTTACCAAAAAAATGCTCAGCAGCATCTTTATCGCTATCAAATTGATTCTCCGTTAAGGCTTGATAAAAAGCTTCTGAACGCCCTTTTTTGGCTGGTTGATTACCAATTACGTCTATTCTTCTCAATCGAGACTTATCCAAAAAGGAAACCAATTCCTTTAATTTATCCATGCTTTAAATGCTTTTATTAGATTAGTAGCATGATTTTAAAAAACTTAAACCTTTGATTAACAGATATCTATAATATAAAATAGACTATTAAATCCTTATTTTAGATACGTAAAATAATGAAAAAAGTGCTTTGAATAATAATTTTATTGAATATATTTTTGCAGCGTGTACAAGCGTGTATGTACGCTAAATCCTTGTATTGTAGCAGCAATCTTTCAGCTCTTACTTATAAACAATTCGCCTAAACAGGTGAAAATAAGGTGGTTCTGACCAAAGAATGATTCAATGATTGTTCACAGGAGAAATAGATTCCTACAAGCACTGAAAAATCATTTGATGAATAAAATAAAATAAATATAATATGCTATAGTAAAACATTGATCCTACTATCTTCTACAAACGGTATTTATAAACAGGAGCAGTAAAAGCTAATTTCTGCTTATCGCTCCTATCAGTTTTGATACAGTGAATCGCTTCACTAGAATTGAAAGTATTTGCTCTAGAAAGATTTTATAGGATGTAATTGCAAAAGAGTAAGCTCGTTGAAAAAGTGCTTTTTTTCAGAAAAAAAGCTGCGATAAAGACGTAAAATATGTCACTTTTTCACTAATTTCAATTTTGTATTAAATTGATAAGCAACCTTTTTTGCTTTAAATTGAAGTTTTAAGGCAGAAAATACATACGTATTTTTCTGCAAAAAGTGCCTGTGATAGGGGTTTTGATGACTGCATCTTTGCAGTGTTAATTATTTAATCAGTCACTTATAAAACTTCATATCATGACAAATTTGAATAACAATTCTAGCCTAAATCCAACAGTTATTTGCGAAGATCTTCTTGCGATATAGAAAGAAAAATCCCAAATCTAACTAAAGAGCAATGCAAATATTGTTTGACCCCAGCAAGGGAGAAAGGTTAAGACATAAGGTTTTCTCCCTAGAAGGGCATAAGTATTGGTTTCTACGATAGGTGCTAGATTTGCATTGCAATCAGAGAGTGTACATGATAGTGGAATCTAGGCAAATTCATTGTTCTGCCATTGTTCTATTTTCATTTTCTCTTTGACAATATAGGTAACTCAGAAAGGGTATTGTTATATCCCACGTCTTGAAAGGCGTTATATCAAAACACGTAAAAAATGGCTATTTGTGAGCAAATGTAATTTTATATTTGCTTGCAAATCAGCAGTTTATTTAGCGTGTTTTTGTTTTTATAGCCATTTGTACATACGTATTATTTTTGCGAAAGTGCCTTTTCCATACTTGATTCATCTACTACATTTGTGATAACAAAAAGGGAGAGAATAATCTGACTAAGGAAAACTGAAAGATTTAAAGTAGCTCGTGTAATAGTGCAGAGTCCAGGATCTAACTTATCATTTATATAGTCCTTCCGAATGACAATAAAGGATAGAAAAGCTATATAAGGATTCTGGCTCTGTTTTTTTTTGCCTCCTTGACAGGTTCTCTGGCAGATTTAGGTATTATTCCTTATGATAGGCATACGCCAGTTTTTCCAATCTAATCTGTAGCTTCTTCAACACTTCTTCTGTATCATTCAAATTGGATAGAACGATGTCTTTTAAATCTTTTTCTACGAATAAGCTAGAGACGTCGAGATGATTCGTTTTTTGTGCTTGGAGTTTGTCAAGTTGTATCTCCATGTATTTTTTGATCTTGCTGGTTCGTTCTTCCCAATGTTCTAGTAATAAATCGTGCGCTTTTCGATAAATCACTTCACTTTTTTCTACTTTTTGCGTCTTTAAACGATAAGTATAGGTCAGAGAATTATAATCTACCGCTATCGTGTATTCTTGCGTGCCTTTTTTCGTTTTTAAGCGATTGACCAAGCTGCCGTTTTCGTCGTAAAAGTTGGTGACTTGCTGGTCGGATAGGCTTAAATTTTTGAATTGCTTAATGCTAATTCGACTGCCTTCAAATTTTTTATCACTCTTCACCAACTCAAAATATTCCTCTTCCACGGGCAGCAATCGCTCTTCCACTTTGGTGTATTTGACCTTAGTTTCCTGCGCCACTTCTTCTTCGAACTCCTGCACTTCTTTTTTGAGCATACTCAGGTTCACTGCCATAGAATAGCCGTGTTTGCGGATCGCTTCACTCACTATTCCTTGTATCAACTCGCGCTGCGCAGGTTTCGCCCAAAGACAATGTACCATCAGAAAGCAATCAATTAAATCTACTTGTGTCCTTCCACTCAAATAAGCGGAAGTGCGCAACAATCGAATGATTTTTTTCCAGCGACGATCAAAAACGGGAATTTGATTGTCCAGATGATTGGGTTTGCTGTTGTGCGTCTCTACTTTAATTTTTACCAACTGTATGGTATTCAATACTTCTGCGGGTACGTCCACCTCATCTATGGCGTGGTCCCAAACATTCAACTCCGCTTGACTGATTTTAAGGGATTTTGAGATGTCGTCGCGATAAGGATCATCGGTGTTGACGATCATTTGAAGGAAATTATCGAATTTTTTGATGCCACCAAGTTCTAGACGAAGCAGAAAGCGATCCCAGATCGGGGCTAGATTTTTGTTGGCGGGCGGCAATTCATTAGAAGCAGTAATGATACCATTAATATTGACGAACATGTCTTCGTCGCCATTCCGATAAATCTTTTCATTCAGAATTGTCAATAGGGCATTTTGTATAGCAGGTCCTGCCTTCCATATTTCATCCAAAAAGACAATATTCGCACTAGGCAGATAGCGGTCTGTGAGTCGCTTGTATTGGTCGTCTTCCTTTAGTTTTTTGATAGAGATAGGACCAAATATTTCGTCTGGCGTACTAAATTTACTCATTAAATACTCAAAAGAAGTACCATCCAAAAAAGCATGTTTCAATCGTCTGGCAATCAAACTTTTTCCGACGCCTGGAGGACCCAACAAAAAAATACTTTCTCCCGCCACGGCACTCAACAAAGCCAATTTCACGGCCTGTTCTCGTTCGTACAAACCCTTACACAGTTCTTGCAAGAGTGCATCTATTTTCGATCGTACTTCTACTGCTATTGTCGTTTCCATAACTAGCGAAACTAAAAAAGAAAAGAATGGTTTGGGTAAGTGTACATTATAAGCTGCTTGAGCGCAAAAAAGCCGCTCAAAAAGTTCTTTTATAAAAAAATAGGTTGCAAATTAGGGCTGTACGAAGTTTTGTTTTTATTAACTGATGTTACGCAAAACACTAAATTGCAAATGGAACAAAGTGCCATTTGTAGGAAAATTCTTTCAGGAGCGAGCCATATTTGAGCTTTTAGCTCAAATATGGCTCGCTCCGAAAGAATTTTCATGAATTAGAGTGGCTTCGACTTGCCCGCCTCACCGTGTCCGCCTTAGGCGTGAGGCGTGAGGCTGGCAGCCACCCTAATTCAAAACACGCCAATCTCAGAGATCAGCGAATAACATAGACTAAGGTATTACTTGCGTAACATGAGTTATTAACATTTTGCTCGAAAATAGCCTGAGGCAATGTCAAAAGTACATGAGCATCTAGTCGTTGTTGAGCAGGAGCACGAACAGATTCAAGCCGATGAACTACAGGCAAAATATCGAGGTTTTCGTGGGTGGATGGCGATGGTTTTTCTAAAACCCTTTTTTCTCCCTCAAACTCCTCTATCATAAAATGCAAAGAAACTTTTGTTACAGTGTAGTATGTACTTTTGGCTCTAAATGATTTCATTTGGTCGAGTATCTTTAGAAAGATATCGCCAACTATTAAATTTCGTTTGTTTTCGTTTAGAAGGACGTCAGCCTCACGCCTCACCGTGTCCGCCTCAGGCCTAAGGCGTGACGCCCATATGATTTGAAAATAAACATGAGCTTCCATAAATAATGCTGACCAAATAAAATCATTTAGAACCGTACTTTTTTGTGTAAAATCTAAATTCAGCTTATGCTTTTCCAACTATTGCTCTACTGCTGCTACTCTTTTTCCGTTCCGACCCACGATATACGTCTAAGTCTTTGCACCATAGAGCTCAACTCCGCTGATTCTACAGCTTTCGTCAATTTCAGATTATTTACGGATGATTTAGCGGTTGCCATTCAAAAACCATTGCTAGCAAATCCGAAAGATAAACAATACGACGCGGATGTCGTTGACTACCTCATACAACACTGTAAGATAAGCAAAGGAGAGCAGCAAAAAGAGTTCTTCTTTTTTTCTCGAACTGCCAATGAAGAAGTTTTTGAAGTAAGCTTCTTATTGACAAGTATTTACGAATTTAAGAATATCGAAATATATAATTCGATACTATTGGAGCAATTTGGCAATCAAAGAAATATTATCAAGTTGATTCACAAGGAGGGAAAAAAGCAATATATACTAGATACTTCCAATAGAGTGCTCTCTTTGTAAGCTATTTTGTAGAGAAGCCTTGAGTATGATATGTTGCTACCGCTGGTTCGTCTATAGCTCCTCTGTCAAAATAATGTTTGGAGTAAAATGAGCAAATGATAAAAACTTTCCTTACCTTAGTGGCTAAAATTTGTGTGGGTGTTAACGTACTGATATTTCTGTACGTTTTTGTATTAAATTTGAACATTTACGCCCACAAATGTATTTTAAGGTATAAGAAGTGATCATAATTTTAAGGTAATGAAAGGGGCAAGCTGACGACCAGCTTGCTTTTTTTATTTTTATGCATTTATAAAATCAAATTATAAAAATTTCGTATATCTTTACGCCAATTAAAATATTAGGTTGTATTAAAGAGCTAGCGGTTTAAGTCATAAGGAATGAAAATTGAATAAACGCTGAGCGTTTAACGCAGATAACAGCAAAAAGAGCAAGTTAAGAATTAGCAGTTATTTAATTTTCATTCCTAAGTAACTGGCAATTAGGAATCTTGCCGTTAATACGTTTAAGGCAATTTAAAAGTGTCAATTAATTCGGGCTAGTCGCACTAGTTCTTCCCACTTTCCGATTTTCAAATAAAAAGATTTCACAGAGGCACAACACTTAATTCGGTCTGCTTGTCTTAAAGCAGCTATGTTTTACATTGAAACACACAATTCAATATATTTCAACAATTACTCACTACACACGCAATTTTTTTAACCAAAGCAGTCATCTCTAGCAACATGATAAGACACTACTTTTTCTATCCAATTTTAGTCGCGTTTGTATTGATTTCAAGTTCTCAGATAAAAGCACAACAGCAATCAGAAAATTACTTACTCTGGAAAGCAGCCGTAGAACGCAAAATAGCAGCGGGCAATTTTGAAGGCTTCCATGCAGAAGACGATATAGAAGATGGTTTGAGCGCCTTAGAAAAAAATGGAGCAATCTGTCCAGAAGTAGATGAAGGATACGGAACCCCAGGCTGGAATCCAAACAGCAGCCCTAGCACCGACAATGCGGATCCTGCTTGCACGATCAACAATAATTTAGTTGCTTGTAATGGCGGAAAATACCGTTTTGCATTAAGGAACGTGATTTTTGAATGTCCTAGCTGGAGTGGACAGAATTTCACAGAGACAGGTGGTGGTTTTCGTCCACTCGACGACCAAGATTTGAATGATCGCTTCGCAGAGCTCAATGAAATACTCGCCAATGCCAATATTGAGCTAGTGGAAGTAGAAAGAACGCGCATTACGGACTGTGATATGTACGATTTTTACTTCAATAAATGGGGAAAAGACCCCAACAAAGATGAAAATGATGGCGTTAATGATGAAACTCAGATCAATGCCTATGACCAGCTCAACGTCATCAATTTGTATTGGGTAGGAGGCTTTAACAACAATCATGGCTGCTGTGGACCGCTGGGTTTCATTGACAAACTACCAACGCCCAAAGATTACGGTATCATGAAGTACAGCGCGAGCGTCAATCCTTCTTCTATGCTGCACGATGTCTCTCATTATTTTGGAATTTATCATCCGCACTGGAACTTGGAAGAAGGGGCTAATGTGAAAACAGGGCTGCCAGACGGCGCATTGAACAACAGCGACTGCCTGACTCGCGGCGATGGTATATGTGATACATGGCCAGGTGTGGCATTGGAATATAGATGTGACGAAAACTGCCAGGGAGGAACGGGTCAGCTTTGTTTTCAGAACAACGATTGTAGCTTTAATATGTCCAATTATCAATGTGTCAATGGACAAAACTTACAAATTCACCCTGACGAAGGAACAGAAATCGACACCTATACCTCTACTATTTTATCTTACAATATTGCGACCTACAATGCTTTTGAGTGTCGTCAGCAGATGACGCCCTGCCAATACTATAAAATGAATAGGATTGCTAGGACTTGCAGAAATCATATTTGTATTCAAGAACCCGATCAGTACTTTTTGAGTCAAGAAGATTACGATAAGGAAATTAGTTCCGGTGACGCTATCCCAAGCTTTGTGGCTGGTCGTACTCACACTACTTTTGATGGTTCTTCCTACGATGTGGACTGCTTCAATTGGTATTTGAATGAAAATGATACGGATGCACAAGCAGTACTTCTCAGTTCTAGCACCTTTGATCCGAGCCCGTACGTGAATGGAGATGGGACTTATACCTTCTATTTGTCTGAGGTCAATTCCATGAACAATCCACCTTGCAAAATACCAGTTACTTTGAAGATTGGACAAGGCACTGGCGGTGGTGGCAGCGACGGTGGAAACGATGACTGTACCAACCCATTGCCAGGCGAAACGCAAGGTACGATCGACTATACTTTTTCGAGTGGTACGAATACGATTCCATTGAGTACGACTGGTGCTAGTCTTACGGGGCAAGAAGAAGTATTGTGGTGGATTTCAAGGGATAAAGGTATGATCGAAAAAGCAGTTGGTCCAAACTCTTTGAACAATCGTTTGAGTAATGCTGCTATTAATCCAGCAAATGATGGCAGTGGTATTGTGGGCGATGCTAGCGTCATTTTTCAGGCTAGCAATTTAGGCAGTGGTCTAGTCGTAGATTGTGCCAATCTAACACCTGGAGCAGAATATTTCGCAACGCCTTTCGTGGGTGTTGCTACTACGACCCAAACGGGTGGCGGCAGTGGAGCGAGTTGCTCTGGTGATTTTACTTATGCTAATGCTGCCTACAAAGGCGATCCATTGCGCGTAGCGATTCTGGGTGAAAACAAATTGAGTTGTGCCAGTGCGGCCGCTCCAACCTATACCATTCTAGTAAATGTGAGCAACTACACGGGCAGCAATGATAATTTCAGAATGTACTTCGTGCCCGCCAATAGCAGAAATGTCATCAAACTGGTGCAATCTGGTGGAAATGGGACTTTCATTTTTAACGAAACGGACTTAGATGGTTACGACCCTAACCCAGATGGTTTGCGCATCGCTGTCTTGGAAGAAGATGGTGATGGTGGACAAAATGTAGAGTTGGATGTGACCATAGACATTACTTATGGCAGTGGTGGCACACCGACGACTGAAACGACAGTCAGTGCCACTTTCTCGGATTGTCTATTCGGAACGCCCGTTCGCTTCCGCTGCAATGCTTCAGCAAATGGAGGAGGCTCTTTAGAAGGGCGCATGGCATTTGCTCAAAAAGCCCTTAAGATATATCCTTCTCCCAATAATGGTACTGAAGTTAATGTATCGGTTTGGGGAATGGAAGAAAACCTCCTCTTGATTCAAATATTTGATTTGAAAGGGGCTTTGGTTTTGGAAAGAAAAGAACGCATCGCGGCGGGGAACAATCAAATTAATTTAGCCTTGCCACAATTGAATACAGGCATCTATATGATGAAAACCATACAGCAAGGACAGGTAGAGAATGCGCGTTTTTCGGTGGCGAACTAAAGGATTGAATATCTTTTAGCTTGTATTTGCTGTGTCAATATTTTCAGTTCCGAGCGGAAAATTTTACTAGATTTGATGTGTCATGCTTATCTTTACTAAGAGTATGTTTTAAAATTAAATTCTGATATATTGAAAATTTAGCAAAAATTTGAAATTAAATTTTGTAAAAATCTAGTAATCATCAAATTTGTTGAGAGCATTTGATTTTTATTA
>JBCCRX010000213.1:0-11387 GCA_039201015.1 Bacteroidota bacterium
TAAGTTTGTTTTAACTTTGAGAAGCGAGAAAATCGTAGATTTTCGAGCTTCAAAAACCCCTCCACCGCCGTCGAAGACGGCGGCATGTGAGGGTCGAGGGAGAAAAAAAGGTTTTTGAGAAACCTTTTTTTCTCCCTCCAACTCCCCCGTTAAAAATGCGAAAAAACTTAATTTACAGTGTACTTAGTAAACCGTAAATTAAATTTATTCGCTTTTTTGACCGAGGCTTTTTTGGAATATATCAAGGCATTTTTTTCTGGCATAACGAGTTATTCCTGCAAAAAAATAACGCAGATAGGTTTCAAAAGAGACCGTCAAAAGACGAAGTTATTTGGTTTACGGTGTACTTAGTGCTAACTGGTTGAGGCAATCGCAAGAAAGCTGCTTTTGTTTAAGCTATTGATGACGTTTACTCAAGCAATCGCTTATTTTAGCGATTGATCATAGAAATAATTGAGATAATATGCTACAACACAACAAAATTAAATCATTTGCATTTAACGATTTTATTAAGAATATTTCATCTCTGATAAAATGGAAAGAGCATCAAAAAATATTCTTCATTTTGATGCTCTTTTTCTTACTACTGCAGGCTTGCCGCGCTACTTCTTGTGGTTGTCCATGACCGTTGCGCCTTCTTTCAGTCGAATTTCGTCTTCATTTGCATCGAAAAACTTATACTCCAGCAAGTGGAAATTATTGTTTGGAATGATCCGAATCCACTTCTGGTGTTCCATGTACCAGCGCACTTGCTTGTTAATGAATCCTTTTTTTAGGTAGGCTTCGATGTAAGGATGTGCATGCAAATAAATTTTGACTCTAGGACGCGATTGCATGATTAAATTCAAATCTCGCTCTATTTCGTCCGTCAGTAGGATAGTAGCATTGATCTTTCCTGCACCCCTACAGGTTGGACAAACCTCCGTGGTGCTAATTTTGATTTCAGGACGCACGCGCTGCCGCGTAATTTGCATCAAACCAAATTTACTCAGTGCCAATATCGTATGCTGGGCGCGATCTTTGGACATGAATTTCTTCATCGCTTTTTGCAGCGTTTTCTTATTTTCAGAATTCCGCATATCAATAAAATCCACGATGATAATTCCCCCAATGTCGCGCAGTCGTAATTGTCTTGCGATTTCTTCTGCTGATTCTAAGTTCACAGCGAGTACCGCGTCCTCTTGGTTTTTGCTGCTCATCTTATGCCCACTGTTCACGTCGATGACGTGCATGGCTTCGGTGTGTTCAATGACGATGTAAGCACCACTTGCCATTGTGGGCGTTTTACCGAAGGAAGATTTGATTTGGCGCGTGACGCCGTTGGAATCAAAGACAGAGCGATTAGAGCGATGAAGCTGAACAATCTTGCTCTTTTCTGGTGCAAAAGAATTGAGATAATTTCTGATACTGGCGTAGAGTTCTTTGTCGTTGACTACAATCCTATTGAAAGAATCAGTCACCAAATCACGCAGCATACTTGTCGTTTTATCCAATTCACTCAACAGTTTTTTGGGGGGTCTTGCCTTAGTGAGTTGTGCGTGGATTTGCTCCCAATTGCTCATCATACGAGACAATTCCTCGTGCATTTCAGCGGTATTTTTTCCTTCAGCGGCGGTCCGCACAATGACCCCAAAATTCTTAGGTTTGATACTTTCTACGATCTTTCTCAGTCGCTTTCTCTCCTCCGAGTTCCTGATTTTTTTGGAAACTGCTACCACATCTGTGAAGGGTGACAAAACTAAAAAACGTCCTGGAATCGTCAATTCACAACTCAGGCGTGGACCTTTGGTGCCGATAGGTTCTTTTAAAATTTGAACCAAAAGCGGTTGCTTTTTTTCTAGCACCTGATCAATGCGTCCTGTTTTGATGATTTCTGGCTCAATTTTGAAATTATCTAAGCGATGTGTTTTCAGTTTACCCGAAATAGAATCTCTTGTAAATTTGGCAACTGATTGCAGCTTTGGACTCAGATCGGTATAGTGTAAAAAGGCGTCTTTACTGTGTCCGATTTCCACGAAAGCGGCGTTCAATCCAGGCATTAAGCGTTTTATTCTTCCTAGAAAAATGTCACCTACATTAAATTGCATATTCTTTTCTTGGCTATGCAATTCAACTAATTTTCCTTTCTCTAATAAGGCAATTTCAACCTCCTTAGAAGTGGATTTGATGATTAATTCTTTTTCCACAATTGATGATTTTAGCGTACGGGAATGCGCCATTCCAGAGCGGAAGGATAGAGGAGAGTATTTTAATTCTTTGGACAGAAAATATTTGTATCACATTACAATTATTGCATAAAATATGAACGATCAATGCGATTGACGGGCTTAGTCTTGATTTTTTACTAAAAGAAGTGCTTTCAGTAGAAAATCATAAGCCTAAATCTTAAAAGGTATATATTCTAAGCGATAGCAATGCTCAATCAGTTAGGCTTCATCCATTTTTAACTTGGGTTAAATGATAAAACCACCTGACCTTATTAGATTTCGCACTGTATCTAATACAAACTTGCCGCTAGGCAATGCTTAGAATTTATCACGCAATATTATATGTAACTAAAAAACCGGTATCCAAAAGGGTGGAGACGTATGTATAATCATAAACTGAAATTATTTCAATTGATTTCACTCAAGTGCTGAGGTAATTTGAAGTAAGGACGCTCTATTTTAAGGGACAATCTGTATATATAGTGAATCAATGAAATACGCTCTATGGAGAATACATGAAATAGAGTTATTACATAACATTTAATGTCGTCTCGCTTTGGGAAACACAGAAAAATTAAGCGATTTTTTGAAAATGATTTTCTTGCTATTCAAATTAATCTAACCGGTCTGAACTATAGAAATAATAAAGACGCAAACAATGCTTACCTGAAATCTTGCAAAAACCAGTGAGGCTTTCCAAGTAGAACCGCCTTTCACTATTTCTGATTGGCTAATTGGTGTATCTCTACTCAAGTCCTTTCACACATCCTATACACGGCAAGACAAGTAAACTTTTTTACCCGTCTTGCTTTATATTAGTACATTATCAAGCAATCGGCTTAACCAATGCTCAATGATTATTTATCTTTTATTCTACGCTTGCCTCGGCTCAGCCACCTCGGCTAGCACTTGATAGCGTGAATATTAGTTATCTATTTTTCTTCTTGTGTCTATTTTTGCGCAGACGCTTCTTTCTCTTATGAGTAGAAATCTTATGTCTTTTACGCTTCTTTCCACATGGCATAATCTACTGACTTTTTAGTTAAAAAATTTATTTCTTGCAAAGATCGATATACTGCTGTGCTTCAAACTGCCTTTTTAACTGAGTATAAATATCTGCCAAAGCACATGCAGCTTCTCTATTGTTCGGTTCTATCGTTAAAACCTTGGTAAAACGCTCACCAGCACGCTCCAATTGATTGGTTCTAAGTGCCTGCCTTCCCAAGGTCATTAATACTAATACACTTTCAGGGTATTGCTGGTTCAAATTGCGCAGCATTTGAATGCCTTGCATAGGATTTTGGGTTTCTAAATACACCAAAGCCAAATTAACTTTGTGCTGAATATTATCTGGATTGATAGAAGTGGCACTTTCAAAAGCCTTAAATGCTTTGCTCGTACAAAATTGCTTGATCTTATCTGTATTGGCTCTTTGTGTACAAATCGCATAAGTCGTACCCGCAATCGACCAAGCTTCTTCTGTATCTTCTATTAAAGCAGCTTTCTCCGCATAATGACCCGCTATAGCAATATTTTCTAAGCGATACCACAGCCCAGACAAGTCCTTGTAGGCAGCTAGTTTTGCAGAATCACTTGTCGATATTTCTATTTCTTGCTCTAGTATTCGCACTGAATTTAGTGCTTCTGTTTCTAGTTCAGCACGGGCTTCCCTGATAAGGATACTAGCATCTGTGCTTTCTAGCGACTGAGAACGCGTCGCCTGTATTTGCTGTTGTGTTTCTGTTTTGACATCAAAGCCAAAGTAAAGCACAGCAAATAACAGTAGAGATAAAAGCACAACTATCCACTGCAAGCGATTCATAACTGCTGTTCCGATTTACTTATCTCCTTTTTCGGGAAGCTCGTGCACATTTTCCTTCACTTGCTCCACAAAAACCTTCGCTGGTTTGAAGGCTGGAATGTAGTGTTCTGGAATTTCAATGGCTTTGTTTTCCTTGATGTGTCTCCCTATCTTTTTTGCTCTTTTCTTGATGATGAAGCTACCAAATCCCCTCACATACACATTTTCTCCACTTGCTAAGGAGTCTTTCACTTCTGAAAATAATGCTTCAAGTGTCACTAGTACATCTACTTTCTGGACACCCGTTTTCTCCGAGATTGATGCTACCAAGTCGGCTTTCCTCATACTGACGACAGGTTTGTAATTAGTTATGAATCAATGTTAATTTGAGTTCAATCACTTATATTTAAAGTGATTTGTAGAATATAATCTACCTATTTCACTTTCTATTTTTCCTTTATTTCTGTGTTAAAGATTCTGGTTCCAGCTATTGCTATGCCTATATTTTTTGCCTTAACTAAAGAAAAAATAACTTCGCAAAATTTAGGTAGCTTATTTGCTACAAGTTCCCTTAAACTATTGCTTATCTCAAAAATAGCGCAATAAGAAAAATAACTGAACTAAGGAATAAGAAAACAATAACTTATAACATCTGCCTGCTTCTTTTCCCTTATTTGAACTTTAAAATCAGTCATAGTTTCAAGCCACCCGTCTGCTAGCGGTTCACAAACGGTGTTTGTTCTTTCCTTCTTTCAAAATTCGACTAAGAAAAAAAATAAGCTAGCCCTATATTTATAATTTATTATTCCATCATTCCTAAAGACAAATTGAAAGAAAAGTTTTCTCTAACAAATGCTTTGGCACCAAAGCAACGTATGATGATAGTAAGTTTCGGCTGATAGCAGAAAACGAACTTTAATCTTATGTTATTTTCTGATGACAAGGTGCAAATTTCGCAATTTTCTTCTTGTATCAAAGAAAGATGCTCTATTTTTTTGGCTTTTTATTCATATTCAGTTAGTTATGAAATGTAAAACGTCCATAATTAGACCTCTCTGGGATACAGAAAAAATAACTTTACCATTTTTCTAGCTCACTGCATAAATCAAAGAGGAAAGTAGAGATTGCCTGTCTTGATGATTCTAATTGGAGATTAGTCCAAAAAGACATGAAGACAAAAAACAATAGTCTGTGTACAGCTACAGCAATCCAGCATGATTTTTTAAAAAGCACATTTTTATTTTGTATTATTTAAAAAATGTCTAACTTAATTCAATTTTTGAAACGAAGACCAATTTTTCTTTTTGAAGTAAGGGGGTAGCTAATAAATTAAGATACCCAAAATGGTAGTTGTAGTTTGTTCTTATGCAAGGCGGAAAAAACGGACTTATGCCGTAGCATAATGCGTATTTTTCCAAGGCAGCAGAAGGGCAAAATAAAGCTGCAAGGTGGGTAGATTATATTTTACCTACTCCCTAAAATAATACAATTATGACTTATCACACTAAAAACATTAGGAATGTCGTGCTCTTAGGACACTCCGGCTCTGGTAAAACCACCTTTGCAGAAACCATGCTATTCGAATCAAAATCTATCAGTCGCAAAGGCACGGTGGAAGATGAAAATACAGCATCAGATTTCACCAATATTGAGAAAGAGCGGGGCAACTCTATTTTTAGTACACTCCTACATGCCCACTGGAAAGATTCTAAGATTAATATTATAGATACCCCTGGCTATGATGATTTTGTGGGAGAAGTCATTTCTTCAATGAAAGTAGCAGATACAGCGGTCGTAATGCTCAACTCGAAGAGTGGTGTAGAAGTGGGAACAGAACTCATTTGGGACTACATCGAACAATTCAATACCCCTGCTTTATTCGTTGTCAACCAAATTGATCACGAAAAATCCAACTTTGAAGAAACCCTAGAACAAGCTCAAAATCGCTTCGGAAACGCGGTGATTCCTGTTCAATATCCATTGAATGATGGATCGGGTTTCAATAAAATAGTGGATGCTTTGCGTATGATAATGTATGTATTTCCAGAAGGCGGTGGAAAACCAGAAAAAGAGGAAATTCCTGCCAGCGAGAAAGAAAGAATTGATGAAATGCACAATGCCTTAGTGGAAGCTGCTGCCGAGAATGATGAAGGTTTAATGGAAAAATATTTTGATGCAGGTACGCTTTCGGAAGAAGAGCTGGCAACTGGTCTAAGAATGGCAATGGCAGACGGTAGCATTTATCCCGTTTTTTGTTGCTCTTCTACCCAAAACATGGGAAGTGGTCGAATCATGGGCTTCATCAACGACATCTGTCCTTCACCCGCAGATCGTCCTGCTGCAAAACTAGAAGGTGGCGGAGAGCTGGAATGTAAAGTGAACGCACCGACGACTTTGTTCATATTCAAGACAATTTCTGAGCCAAGAGTGGGAAATGTCTCTTATTTCAAGATTTATTCAGGAAAAGTACAAGAAGGCAATGAACTACACAATGTGAAGCACCGAAGCACGGAGCGTTTCAATCAGATATTTGTCGCCAATGGCAAACAACGCGATCAAGTCAAAGAATTGGCGGCTGGCGATATAGGCGTCACTGTGAAGCTGAAAGATGCCCGTACCAATGATACCCTAAATGAAAAAGGAGTTGATCATTTGATAAATCCTATTCACTTCCCAGAAGCCCGCATTCGAGTGGCGGTGACGCCACCAGGTAAAAATGAAATGGAAAAATTGATGAAAGCACTACACCAAATCGAAGTGGAAGACCCCACTTTGATCGTAGAGCAGTCCAAAACCCTCAAACAAACCTTGCTGCACGGTCAAGGAGAATTGCATCTGGATATTATTCGCTACCGCATAGAGAAACTAAACGACATTACGATGGAATTTGATCGACCACGCATTCCTTATCGAGAAACAATCACCAAAGTTGCCAATTCTGATTATCGGCACAAAAAGCAGTCTGGTGGTTCGGGGCAGTTCGGAGAAGTCCACATGCGCATAGAGCCTTACTACGAAGGTATGCCTAATCCAGATGGATTGACCGTCAGAAATACGGAACTAATCGAATTGCCTTGGGGCGGTACGCTTGCTTTCTATTGGTGTATTGTAGGCGGCTCAATTGATTCAAAGTACAGCAATGCGATCAAGAAAGGCATCATGCAAACCATGGAAGAAGGACCACTCACGGGTTCGCAGTGCCAAGACATTCGAGTGAGTGTCTATGATGGAAAAATGCACGCTGTGGATTCCAACGATATGGCTTTTATGATTGCCTCGGCGCAGTGTTTTAAAAATGCGTTTAAGGAAGCGGGCGCACAAATTCTAGAACCCATTTACGAGGTAGATATTCTCTGTGCAGAGGATGTTATGGGTGATGTTATGGGCGATTTACAGACGCGCCGCGCCATCATTCAAGGCATGGGTGTAGAAGGACATTACCAAAAGGTGAGTGCAAAAGTACCACTGAGCGAAATGTATAAATATTCGTCTAGTTTGCGCTCCTTGACGCAAGGACGCGCTAAATTTCATCAAGAATTTGCGGAATATCAGCAAGTATCGCACGACATTCAAAAAGACTTGATGAAGGCGCATACGGCGGAACACGCAAACTAGGGGAGCAGTCTGAGGCTAAGGCAATCTCACGATGCCTTGCATTAAGGAGAACCTCCAAACGGATGAATTCTTATGCAACAAAAATTCATCCGTTTGATTTATAGCATGCCAAAACTTTCTTACAAAAAGGATGCCCCATAAACTTTTAGTATCAGAAAAAAGGTTTACAAAAGTCAGCACTAAGGACTTATGCAATACATCGAAATCTACGAGAGTTTTAACATCGCCGAATTGCAGTTGATAAAACATGCTTTAGAAAAAGAGCAGATTGATTTCAAAGTTCAAAACGAAACACTTTTGCAACTGGGCAATGTAGAAGCAATGGGCTTTCGCGGTGCAGGTGTGAAAGTGGAAGTCCTAGATGCAGGAAAGGCAAAGCAGGTCCTGATAGATTTGGGCTTCAATACAAACGCTTCTGATGCGGAAGAAGAATTTGAATTGATGAAACGATTTGCTCGATTTACTGATCAAATTCCGCTGCTCAATTGGTTTTTTCCTGCTTTGCGATTGGTCATTTTCGTGTTTCTCGCCACTACTTTTATCTTATTTCTGCTTTACATTTTGGCGGATTAGTTTCCTTATTCAAAGTACATGAACTTTAAATACGCTTGCTTCATCAGCTACCGACATCTAGGAGAGGAGATGCAATATTTTGTCCAAATGCTCTATGAGCGGCTTTCAGAAAAACTGCCGCTAGAACTAGCGGGCAACGAAATTGTTTTCTTAGATGAAGAGCGGCTCAAAACAGGCGATATTCTAGATGGCGAAATTAGTGCTGCCCTTTGTCAAAGTGTTTGTTTTTTGGTTATTTACACCAGAAGCTATTTGAGTGCCGATCATCCTTATTGCGCTAGAGAATTGTATGCTTTTTTGGAGTTAGAGAAAAAAAGAAAAACTGCTTTAGGAAATGAAAATTTGGGCTTGGTCTTGTCGATTATTCTAAGTGGAAAACGAGATGAAATTCCAGATATCTTGAGTGCGAATAGAATTTATACTACTAAATTTCAAGAGTTCAAGAAAATAGGATTTCGATATTTTACAACAGCGCAGCGCAGGCGTTTTGAAACGGAAGTTTCTAATCTCACAGAATTGATTGCCGAAAGGGTACGCATTTTAGAGAGATACAGCCAAAATGACTGCAAGGATTTTCAGCTACTAGATGCAGAGGAGGAGCGCATTCAAGATTTCATCAAATCAGGCAACATTGATTTTGAAGACATTAAAGATCAATTTCCCAAATAGCAGCTTATGAAATTCGGAAAAATAGTAACATTTTATTCTTACAAAGGAGGCACAGGCAGAACCATGTCGCTCGCCAATGTTGCAACCTATTTTGCCCAAGCGGGTCATAAAGTATTGATGATAGACTGGGACATGGAAGCACCTGGCTTGCATCAGTATTTTCTTGACTATTGTGATGATGATTACTTCGCAGAGAAAGAGGGTTTAATTGATTTCATGTACTATATCAGAACAATACACGAAGAAGAATTTCGTAAAATGCCACAAGAAAAGCAGTTGGCTTCGGTGGTCAAAGAAGCACCTCTGAACTACGGAACAGTAGAAAACGAACACCTTTTTTTGAAAGCGCACTTTGAAAATTCTTTTTCTAATTACGTCATCCCAATTCGTGATATCGACAACCTAAGCATCGTTAAAGCAGGCAAAAAATTTGATCTGAATTATTCTGAAAAAGCACAAGCTTTCGATTGGCAAGCTTTTTTTGAGCACTCTCCACGTTTTTTTGAATATTTTGCCCAGTTTTTGCAAACCCAATACGATTACGTTTTCATAGATTCTCGCACGGGCTTCACCGATACTAGCGGCATTTGCACCACTTTGCTTCCCAATATATTGGTCTTAGCATTCACTCCAAACCGACAAAGCTTAGACGGCGTACTCCTTCGTGCCAAAGCCGCTACAGAATACCGCATGGATTACGACGGCGAGTTCAGACCGCTTTATATCTATCCTTTACCTTCGCGAGTAGAAGCAGACGAGGATGCGCTACGCAAAGAGTGGAAAAAACGCTACGAAAACGCATTCTCTGAACTGTTCAAAGAATTATACGAACTCAGTGAGGAAGAAATCGCCGAAAGTACGCTATCCACTTATTTCAATAAAGTGCAATTGCGCCACACTTCTAAATATGCTTATGGTGAGAGAATTTCGATCATAGAAGACAGCACAGAAGATAGCCTAAGCATGGCAAATCATTATGCCAATTTTTGCGGCTTACTAGAAATGGGGCAGCCTATTTGGAGTATGAAAAATTTAAAAAGTGTTTTTTAGGCATTGATGCAAAAAGAACAGGCGCTAAATGATTTCATTTGGTCGAGTATATTTAAAAAAATATCTCCAACTATTAAAATTTCGTTCGTTTTCGTTTAAAAGGACATGAGCCTAAGGCGTGACGCCCATATGATTTGAAGATAAACGTAAGCTTCCACAAATAATGCTGACCAAATGAAATCATCCAAAACCAAAGAACAATCAAAGCTCACCAAAATAGTAAAATGGTTTTACAATAGCTTCGTTAGATAGCCTAGTGATTAAAAAGCGTATCTTTGGTCGAACGAAACAACAAGCAATGAATAAACGCTTACTCTCCTTAGATGTCTTTCGCGGTGCGACCATTGCGGGTATGATACTAGTCAATAATCCTGGCGATTGGGGCAATGTATATGCGCCTTTGCTGCACGCGGATTGGCATGGCTGCACGCCCACCGATTTGGTTTTTCCTTTCTTTCTGTTCATTGTCGGCGTTTCCATTGCTTTGGCACTTTCCAAACGCAAAGAAAGAGGCGACAATCAAGCAGCAATCATTAAAAAAATCCTCTGGCGGACGCTGCTTATTTTTGCCATTGGCTTATTTTTGAATGGCTTTCCTTTCTTCAATTTTTCAAGCATTCGCATACCTGGCGTTTTGCAAAGAATTGCTTTGGTCTATGGTATTTCGGCTTTTCTTTTTTTAAAAATGGATTGGAAGCAATTGGCGGGTACGGGCATCGGTTTGTTGCTCTTTTATTGGGGCTTAATGACGCTCCTTCCCACGCCTGACGGGCATCCACCCAATCTCAATCCCGAAACCAATCTCGGTGCTTGGCTTGATCGTACTTTGCTGGGCGGACACCTTTGGAGTCAATCCAAAGTCTGGGATCCAGAAGGATTGCTGAGTACGCTGCCCGCCATCGTGACCAGCATCAGCGGCATCTTGACAGGACTCTGGCTAAAAAGCAAAACAGCAGTATATCAAAAACTGGTCGGTCTGTTTGGATTTGGTGTCATTTCGGTACTTTTAGGTTTGATTTGGGATTTGGCATTCCCAATCAATAAACAGCTTTGGACAAGTTCTTATGTACTTTATACCAGTGGCATTGCATTGTTTGGATTGGCATTGATTTATTGGCTAGTCGATGTGTTGAACCATCAAAAATGGACAAAACCCTTTGTCATTTATGGCACCAATGCCCTCTTCGTTTTTGTCCTTTCTGGCTTAATTGCTAAGTCGCTTTACTACATCAAAGTCAAGGGAACAAGTGGCGATACGATTTCCCTAAAAACTTGGATATATGAAGGTTTCTTCACACCTCTTTTCAGCAATCCTATGAATGCTTCGCTGGCCTTCGCGCTCGCTAATGTGCTACTATTGTTGGGCTTATCTTGGATATTGTATTGGAATAGGATATTTATTAAGGTGTGAGAAAACAGACTCTATACTTATGACAACTAGAGTTTGCCTGTCATTTATAACTTTCAGATGA
>JBCCRX010000214.1:0-11386 GCA_039201015.1 Bacteroidota bacterium
AAACAACATCTTATATTTTGTCTGCCCTCCAAAACCACCACGAGGCAGCGAGCGCTGCAAGCGCGATGCTGCCGAGTTTAATAGCTAGATTAATTTTGTCTAAGTACTTAAGTAGGTTGACGTAATTATTTAGGCAATAAACTTGTGTAAAGTGTTCATTATAAACAATTTAAACAAATAAACAGCTTAAACAAATAGGTAGAAGTACTTATTACGCGGTATCAAATAAAAAAACACAGTAAGATGAAAAAAGGAATAATTACATGGATGTTGGTAGCGGCTTGGCTTGGAATGATGGCGCAAAGCACGATCCGTGGACAAGTCAAAGAAAAAGGAGGCGACGTCATTATTGGAGCGAATATTTTTATTGAAAACAGCTTTGACGGTACTTCTACCGATTTGGACGGAAATTTTTCTTTTGAGACTACTCAATCTGGACAAGTCAAGCTCATCGTAACTTATTTAGGCTACAAAGAGGATGCTAGGAGCATTAATTTGAGTGGACAGCCCGTGGATTTGACCATATTGTTGAAACCAGAGACGAGTACGCTGCAAGAAGTCACCATTACAGCGGGTGCATTCGAGGCAGGCGACGAAAAAAAAGCGGTCGTCCTCAATTCGATAGACATCGCAACGACCGCAGGCGCGACGGCTGATATTGCTTCGGCGATGAATACTTTGCCAGGCACACAGCGCGTGGGAGAAAGCGGACAACTCTTTGTGCGAGGTGGTGCGGCGGCGGAGACTCGTACTTTCATTGATGGCATGTACGTCCAAAGTCCTTTTAATAGTACGACTTCTAACTTACCCGCGCGTGGACGTTTTTCGCCCTTCCTTTTCAAAGGTACGACTTTCAGTACAGGCGGCTATTCCGCAGAATATGGCCAAGCCCTTTCCTCTGCCCTTTTGCTCAATACACAAGACCTAGCCACGGAAAACATTACGAGCATTTCTTTGATGACGGTTGGGGCAGGTTTGGCGCATACACAAGCATGGGAAGAAAGCTCTTTAGCGGTCTCTTTGGACTACACCAATCTCGCGCCTTACAACAGCCTCTTGCCCGCCAACATCCATTTCAAAAAACCTTTTGAAAGCCTCAACGGACAAGTGATTTATCGAAAAAAGACTAGCGAAACGGGTTTGCTAAAAGCCTTTGTGAATATCTCTGGTAGTCATTTCACCATAGAAACGCCTGATTTTCTGGACGTTACCCAAAAGAATGCATTGTCTTTGAACAACCAGCATTATTTTGGACAACTCTCTTTTCAAGAAGTACTGAGTGATCGTTGGAGTCTATTCGCAGCAGCGGGTCTTTCTCAAAACAAAGATCAAATCACCTCTTCTTTTCAACTCGAAGAGGAAGAACAGGCCGCGCAAAGCAAAGTCCGACTGACTTACGATTGGAACGATCACATCGTACTGAAAATGGGAAGTGAATTCATTCACAGTCAATGGAAGGAATCCTATACGGATTATGATGCTAGCATTTTTAAGACGCATTTAGAGGAAAATTTCACCGCCACTTTTGCCGAAGCCAACATTTATTTTACGAGAAAACTGGTGGCTAGATTAGGCGGACGTTTGGAGCATTCCGCGCTTTTGAACCGCAGTAATATCGCGCCTCGCTTTTCAATTGCTTATCAACTGAAAGAAGGCGAGCAAATCTCTTTGGCGACTGGACAATTCTACCAAAGTCCTGAAAATGAACTGATGCGTCGAGGTACAGATTTAGATTTTGAACTTGCCAATCACTATATTTTAAATTACCAAATTCAAAAAAATCAACGCACTTTTCGAGCAGAAGCTTACCACAAAGCCTATCGTAATTTAGTGAAATTTGATCACACTGCTTTCCAGCCCAGCAACAATGCTGGCAGTGGTTACGCCCGAGGGATTGATCTTTTTTATCGCGATCAAAAAAGCATCCAGTATGGCGATTTCTGGATTTCTTATTCCTACTTAGATACCAAAAGAGATTATCGCGATTTCCCCTACGCTGCCCGTCCGCATTTTGCTTCTAAGCACAACTTTTCAGCGGTTTACAAACACTGGATTTCGAAGATGAACAGTGTACTTGGAGTTACCTATGCCTATGGAAGTCCACGCCCTTATTACAATCCCAATCACGATGATTTCCACGCCGATCGTACGGCTAGTTTTCACGACTTGAGTATCAATTGGAGTCATCTGACCAATATTTTTGGGCAGTTCAGCATCCTTCATATTTCTGCTACTAATGTCTTAGGGCTGCAAAATACTTTCGGTTATCAATATAGCGAAAATCCCAATGCCAATGGACAATACGATCGCATTGCCGTTCAGCCTGCAAACAACAGTTTCTTTTTCGTTGGACTATTCATCTCCATCGGAAAAAGCTATGAACTGACAAAAGATAGCCTATAGGCTTTGATGCAATGTTTTTGAATTAAGGAATGTGTACGAAATAACTTCGTATTTTAAGCTGCCTCTTTTGCACTCATTTTTACTTTAAAATAAGTCATAGTATCAAGCCACCCGCCCGCTAGCGGTTCACAAACGGTGTTTGTTCTTTCTTTCTTTTAAAGAAACGGGTCTGCCTCAGGCTGAAACTGAGAACAAAATAAACTACCCTAAACTTACGACCTTATTTCATACACATCCCTAAGACAAATTTTCAATTGTAAATTAGGACTGTACGAAGTCTTCTTACCTTAACTTCGACGCTCGCTTCGCTCGCGCCTCAGAGGGATTTTTAGGGGGCAAATCAGCCTAAAAGGCTGATTTGCCCCCCAAAACCCACCGTTTTTCGCCGCGCGAAGCGAGGCGAAAAACAAAAAATGGAACTTCGTACACGCCTAATTGTAAATCACTAAAGAGATGAATTATACGTATCCGATATATGGCAAAGCCAGTCAGATGTATGATTGATGATCGTGCTTCATTGCTTCTGCCTTAGGTATGAGGCGCGATCATTAAAAAGAAAACGCACTTTTTATCCCGAATGGCGTACAATCTTCCACAAAAAATCACCGCTCCAATCGTTCAATTAGCCGAACCGACACTCGCAAAAAATCCATTTCGGTGATAACGCCGACCAATTCTTTGTCTTTCACAACGGGCAAACATCCAATTTTTTGCGTTCGCATCATCTCTAGGGCGTCCATGATGCTGGCATTCGGTGTAATCGTGCTTGGGTTCGCAATCATAATGTCTTTGACGATTTTGCTGGATTGTTCCTGATTTTTCTGGCTTTTGCGCGCATAGTATCGGATGAGCAGCCGAGAAGTGATAAGCCCCACTAGCTCACCTTTTTTGTCTTCTACGGGCATGTAGCGGATTTTTCGCCAATCCATCATCTCTGCTACCAACTCAATAATATCGTCTTTTTGCACAGTAAATAAATCCGTTTCCATGAACTCAAAAACGCGTAATTTGGAAGGTTGATATTCCTCCAAATCATTGAGTTGTGGCATTTCCCAAAGGTGCACGGGCACTTCCTTTTCTTGATTTTTTATAATAGAAGCCGTCAAAATGGAAGCGGCTTCGTCGGGTGTCACTTGCTTTTTGAGCTTGGTGAAAGCACGCAATTGCCAACGTGCACCGTTCATGTGTTTTTGAGCTCTCTGCTCAATGATGCCGAGGTAGCGATCTATATCTGCGGCATCTACTTTTTGTTTTTCAAGCCCTTTTTTAGCGATCGGCAGCAATTCATTTAAGACTAGATCACAAGCCCCAATTTTCTGTTCGTTCACCCAATTGAATTTGGTATCTATGCCATAGCGCGCTGCCTTCATAAAATTGTCTCGCACATCATCAAAGGAAATGGTCTGTGTGATGTCTTCGACCAAATCCCCCATGCCGACCATAGCACCCAGCCAAAAAGCAGCATTTGCCATTTCATCGGCTACGCTCGGTCCAGAAGGCAGAACTCGATTTTCTATTCGCAGATGCGGCTTTCCATTGTCACTGATGCCATAACAAGGACGATTCCAGCGATAAATTGTAGAATTGAAAACTTGCAAAGCGCGCAGTTTGGGAACTTTCCCCTCTTGAATCATTTGAAGGGAATCTTCTGTCAAATCTCCCGCCAGTAACACCCTAAAACGTGCAATATCTTCCTTGTGGATTTCAAGGATGGATTTGTTCAACCAGTCTTTTCCGAAATTGACCCTCGGACTACTTTCTCGCATGTGGTCGTTGGATTTTCGGGTGTCGAGTGCTTGTTGAAAAAGTGCAATTCTACTTTCATGCCACAAACGGCGACCAAAAACAATGGGTGAGTTGGCGGAGATTGCCATGATAGGACCAGCAAGGGTTTGCGCCATATTGTAATAGCGAACAAAGTTCTTCGGACTGACTTGTAAATGGACCTGAAAACTGGTATTGCAGGCTTCCAATAAAGGTGAATTGTGGTTGATTTTCAATTCATCTATTCCTTCTAGCCGCAACTCGAAGCTGTTCTTACTCAACTGTTTGCTAATGGCTTCTATTAGTGCATGGTAGCGCGGTTTGGGCGTGAGATTGTGCATCTCTAAATCAAACTTACGCAAAGTAGGCAGTATGCCTGTCAATACCATCTTAGTATCAAAATCCTTTAGCTTTTCACGGATGATTCTTTGGGTGAAAAGTGCTTCTTCTTCCATTTTTCGCAGCGCATCGCCTTCAAATACACGCGGCACAAAATTGGTCTCAATATTGAATTTTGCCAATTCTGTTTCTGCCCACGGATATTCTGTCATCTGCTCCAATACCTCCATAGCAATACAAGCGGGTTTGAAAGTCTTTTGATCAACCATGCACATTTCTTGCTCCGCCCCAATCCGAACAATGTCTGATTCAAACCAATCATGGTCTAGCATGTACTCAAATGCTTTTACATCGTCGAGTAACTGACGTACAAATCGCTGCATTTGTACATCGTCTTTCACCAAGGATACTTTTTGTTCGCCCATTGTGTTTTTGTGTAATGTGATTTTGGTAGTCTTTCTGGACAGAGAAAGGATTATTCTTGATGATCTTTTCTAAAAATCATCAAGAATAATCCTTTCTCTGTCCGAAAACACCTCTTGAAAACGGAATAAAAAACGAAGTTTTTTATTCCGTTTTCAAAGAAGCACAATGTAAAGTTATTTTTTCCACACTTCCAAGCTAGAACCTTAAGATGTCCTTTTCAACTATTTATAAGCTCTAAATTCGATTTTTTTGAGAAACTATTCAAAAAGCAAGAAAAAATCATCCACCAAACAAGTCCTTTCCTTCCAGTAATTTACTTTTTCGATAGGTCATTAAAAACTCCAAAATCATTAAAAGTAAAGCAAAGCCCACAAAGTATTGAAAATAACTGGCATATTCGTCGTAAGCTCTCTGCTCAAACTCCTGCCGATCCATTTGCTCTATTTTATCTCGCAAAGCTTCAATAATTTGCTCCGCGTCCACACCGATATTGTAATACGCGCCATTGGCAGACTCTGATAGTTCTTTCAGTACGCTTTCGTCAAGACGCGTACGAACGGGATTGCCTGTCTCATCTCTCTTGAAATCCTGATAGCCGTTGACGTTGGTAGGAATGAAGCCGCCTTGCTCTGTCCCGACTCCTATTGTAAACAGAATAATGCCTTGATCGCTGGCTGCTTGGGCTTTTCGGAGGCTTTCTTCATCGTGATTTTCCCCGTCTGTAATCACAATGACTACTTTATCACTTTCACTTTCTTCATCGAAAGTATTCATTGCTAATTCGAGTGCATCCCCAATAGCCGTACCAGGCGTGGGAGCCTGGTAGGGGTTAGCACTTCTTGTGAACAAAGAAGCTGCGCCATAGTCCGTCGTGAGTGGCATTTGCAAATAAGCATTACCCGCAAATAGGATTAGACCAATTCTTTCGCCCCTTAAGCCTTGTACTAGATTCTCCGTAAATCGCTTTGCGCGCTCTATCCTACTTGGAGCGATGTCTTGCGCCAACATGCTGTATGAAATATCCAAAGCAATGAATACGTCCACACTCTCTCTGGTCGCCAATTTCGTACTAATACTCTTGCCCGATTGTGGATTTGCCCAACCCAACACCAATAAAAAAACAATAGCCAGCAGCACAATGAATTTCAAGCGATACATATTTGGAGAATAATCGCGCATCAGTTGCTGTACAACACTTGTATTTCCAAATTTGGCAATGGCACGTTTCCGAAATTGCCACATCGAAAAAAAGAGCAATACCAATATTGGGATCAATATTAACGCATATAGATATTCGCTGTGCTCAAATCGAATCATAGATCATCCATTTTCATAATCTCCCAAGTGTGATCGGCTAGCAATTTGACACTTGCCACAAATATGTAAGGTTGCGTTCTTCCCCATTCATCAGGCGCAACCATAGAAAGGACTTCTTTGCCGTTTTGGCGTTCGTAGAGGTGGTAGATTTTTCCAATCAAAGGTTTGAAGTTGATGTCTGCTTGATAGATGCGTTCGGAAATTTCAACTCTATTGTGGATAGATTGCGCTTGCTTCACCAACAATTCAACTTGCTCCCTAATCTGATCCAACTGCATATTGCTTTGTTCGTGCATTGCCGCTACTGCCAAGCCCTTCACCCGTCCTTTATCAATTGGTTTAATGACCGCACCGCCTACACTGTGAGCATAAGGAAGCAAATGTGGATTCTCTGCGATCTTGTCTTTATCTATTGGATTTTGTATTTCTTCTTGCATCAATTAATATCTGTTGATCTGTTTTCATGCTAAACACTAAAACGCTTGATCTGTTTCACAAAAATTTACGAATACTATAATCAATTGACTAATACTACTAAAATGAAACACTACTTTTCCACCTTACTGCTTTTGTGCTTTACTTTGTTGTCTTGTGCGCAAAAAGAAACTGCCATTGAAACCCCACAGCTCCAGATGGCAGAAGCACTATTTGGATTGAATTTTACAGAAGCAGAGCGGCAGTTGATGCTAGAAGATGTAAGGGAAAATGCAGCAGCTTACGAACAGATGCGTAGCATTTCCATCCCTAACAGCGTTCCTATGGCATTGGATTTCAATCCGATTCCCGCTGGCCTTAGTTTTGATAAAACCCAATACCCTATTGATTGGAATCTGCGGGAACAAGTAATGATGCCCGACAACAAAGAAGACTTGGCTTTTTACAGTGTAGCAGATTTGTCTGTGTTGTTAAGGAATAAAAGAATTACCAGCACCGAATTGACCAACATCTACCTCGACCGCCTCAAACGCTATGGCGATACTTTGCAGTGTGTCATCAGTATTACAGAAGAAATGGCTTTGGAGCAAGCCGCCCGAGCAGATCGAGAAATAGCGGCAGGAAAATATCGAGGCTTACTGCACGGCATTCCTTATGGCATTAAAGATTTGTTGGCAGTGAAAGGTACTAAGACCACTTGGGGTGCTTTTCCTTATCAAGACCAAGTCATTGATGAAACCTCTACGGTCGTGAAAAAGCTGGAAGCGGCGGGTGCGGTGATGATTGCTAAATTGACTTTGGGTGCATTGGCGTGGGGCGATGTTTGGTATGGCGGCACGACCAAAAATCCTTGGAATTTAGAGCAAGGATCAAGCGGTTCATCGGCTGGTTCTGCTTCCGCGACAGTTGCTGGTTTGGTTGCTTTTTCCATTGGTACGGAGACTTTGGGTTCGATTGTTTCGCCTTCCACGCGTTGCAGTGCTTCGGGTTTGCGTCCGACCTATGGTAGAGTGAGCCGAACAGGCGCAATGGCTTTGAGTTGGAGTATGGATAAAATCGGACCGATTTGCAGAACCGCAGAAGATTGTGCTATTGTTTTTCACGCGATCATTGGAACGGACGGGAAAGACCAAAGTTTGATTGATTTACCTTTCAACTACAATTCTAGTACGGCACTTTCTGATCTGCGAATTGGTTATTTGAAAGACCTTTTTGAGCGTGATTATTACAACAAAAGTAATGATAGCCTCTCTTTGGAAGTGCTGAAAAAATTGGGTGCAAATCTCAAAGCCGTAAGCTTACCTGATCGTATTCCTGTCGGTGCGTTGCGTCCAATTCTTTCTGTAGAAGCCGCAGCCGCTTTCGATGAATTGACGCGTTCTAATTTGGATAGTACGCTCGTTCGACAGATTCGTTATGCTTGGCCGAATACTTTTCGTACCGCTCGTTTCGTGCCCGCAGTAGAATACGTGCAAGCCAATCGCCTTCGTTATTTGTTGATTCAAGAAATGGAAGAAGTGATGAGAGATTTTGATCTAATTGTTTGTCCGAGTTTTGGTGGTCAACAACTACTAATTACCAATCTGACAGGGCATCCTTGTGTGGTCGTGCCGAACGGCTATCAAGGTAAAGGACGTTTCCCTGCAAGTATCAGTTTTATTGGTAACTTATACGATGAAGGAAAATTGCTGACTATTGCAAGAGCTTATCAAGCTGCTACTGATTTTGAAGATGTGCATCCTACTTTTTTTAGATAAGGTCTAAGAAATGGCTTTACACTTTTTTATCTTTTGGACAGAAATGAGATTATTTTTATTTTTGCGATCTAAATTCAAAAGTCCACTTTCATTTACAAGCCTTAGCAGATAAGCCTTCATTTTTCAATCATTAGATTCATTCAGATTTATACATCCGTCCTTTGTGTGTAAAATTATAATTAGTTGAGCAGGAATACACAACAATTGCATTGTATTGCGATTCAACACATAACGCTTAATTATTGGACGATAAAAATTCTACAAACGACATGAGTCTATTAAAACATTTCAATATGAATCACGCCAAATCACTCGTATTGTCTTTCTTGTGCTTTTTGGTTATTCAGACGAGTACTTTTGCTCAAAGCACTTCCAATCACGGCAATAAGTTTGAACAACTAGGCACAATGCTTCGTACGCCTAATCCATACAGAGGCGCAGACGGCGCACCAGGTCCAGAATACTGGCAAAACCGAGCAGATTATGACATCGAATGTACTTTAGATACAGAAAAGCAGCAACTTCAGGGTTCTGAATTGATTACTTACCACAATGTCTCCCCCAATACGATCAGCTATCTTTGGATGCAATTGGATGAAAACCAGCACTCCGCAGAAGCCGATAATTTGCGCTTCGATCCGAGTTCCATTCGAGAGACAATGAGTGAAAATGCTATCAAAGGATTGGAGGTGTATAAAGATTATGACAAAACTTATGGTCATCAAATTATGAAAGTGACCGATGACAGGGGCAACGAACTAAAATATACGATTAATAAAACCATGATGCGCATTGAATTGCCTCAGCCATTGGAGGAAGGAGATAAGTTTGCTTTTAGAGTCAACTGGAAGTACAATTTGGTAGAAAAGGGCAATCCTAAGATTAGAAATGCAAGAGGAGGTTATGAATTCTTTGAAGACCAAGACGAATATATCTTTACGATCGTTCAGTGGTTTCCAAGGATGTGCGTATATAGTGATGTGGAAGGTTGGCAAAATAAGCAATTTACAGGACGTGGAGAGTTTACGCTGCCTTTTGGAAATTATGTAGTAAAAATGACCGTTCCTGAAGATTACATGGTCGGCTCTACGGGCGAATGTTTGAACTATTCCGTCGTACTTTCAGAGGCGCAAATGAATCGCTACAACAAAGCAAAAACCGTAAGTGAGCCTTTAGAAATCCTCACTTTGGATGAAATGAAAAAAGTCCTCAAGCGTAAGAAATCTAAGAAAACAAAAACTTGGATTTACAAAGCAGACAATGTGCGTGATTTTGCTTGGACGGCGAGCCGAAAATTCGTTTGGGATGCCATGCCACACATTACAGAAGACGGTCGCACGGTGATGTGTATGAGCTATTATCCAGAAGAATCTTATCCTGTTTATAGCAGATACTCCACCAAAGTAGTAGCGCATACCCTAAAAACCTATTCTAAATATACCTTCCCTTATCCTTATCCCGTAGCGATCTCCGTAGAGGCACAAAACGGTATGGAATATCCAATGATTTGCTTCAACTATGGTCGAGCGGAAGAAGACGGTACTTACACAGAGCGTACCAAATGGGGGGCGATTGGTGTAATCATTCACGAGGTAGGGCATAACTATTTTCCGATGATTGTGAACAGCGACGAACGGCAGTGGACTTGGATGGATGAAGGCATCAACTCTTATTTGGATTACATTACACAAGAAGAATTTGATCCTTCTTTCCCGCTCTCAAGAGCCAATACGCCCAGCAATATTACAGGCTATATGTCTTCACCGAAGGATCGTTTAGAACCCATTATGACCAATAGTGAAAACATCGTCGGTTTCGGCCCAAATGCTTATTCCAAGCCTGCTACGGGTCTGAATATGCTACGTGAAACCATTATGGGACGTGAACTTTTTGATTATGCTTTCAAAGAGTATTCCAAGCGTTGGATGTTTAAGCACCCAACACCAGACGACTTTTTCCGTACGATGGAAGATGCAAGCGGCGTAGATTTGGATTGGTTTTGGAGAGGTTGGTTTTACAGTATAGATGCGGTGGATATTTCTATTGACACGGTGAAATATTTTCAGGTGGATACAGAAAATGATCCAGAAAAGCGCACTTATCCACAAACGATCACTTACGAAGAACCCGAATACGATTTGACGAGAGATCGCAATCAGAAATCAGGTATGAAGTTCCCTGCTGTGGAAGACAAAGATTTGCAGGACTTTTACTTTAGCTACAAGCCATGGGAAACAGAGGATTCTGTGCAGACCTATGAAGTGGAGCTATACGAAGAGACCTTTAGCAAAAAAGAAAAGGAAGATGCCTATGGAGACAAGCATTTTTATGAATTAGAATTTAGTAATAAAGGAGGTTTGGTGATGCCGATTATTTTGCAATGGACGTATGAGGACGGAACGACGGAAATGGAAACGATTCCCGTAGAGGTTTGGCGAAAAAATGAAAACGAGTTCACTAAAGCTTTTGTGAAAGATAAAAAAGTGGAAAAAGTGGAATTAGATCCATTGAAGCAATTGGCAGACATTGATACCAGCAATAATTCGCCAGAAGTGGCAGAAACGCCTAGTCGCTTTAAAGTTTTCAAAGCACACAAATTTCCAGATGTACCGAATCCTATGCAAAAGGCAGCGAAGAAAGCTAGACCTTAGTAAATAGAGAAATGAAAGCTTGATATTGATAAAAAGCCCGATTCTGCTATTGGAATTGGGCTTTTCTTTTTTCTCCCTCAAACTCCCTTATCTAAAATGCAAATAAGCTTAGTTTACAGCGTACTATAACGAAAACTCGAAATTTGAATGTATTTAAGTAGGTGTGCTTAAATAATCGACATTTTTGAACGGCTCTTTTTCCTTCTAAAAATACTTAAAAATAGTTCCGTAACTACTGCTATGCAACGATTTTGAAGCACTTTTACAAGAAAAAATAACTCGCTCAAAATTTGA
>JBCCRX010000215.1:0-11365 GCA_039201015.1 Bacteroidota bacterium
GGCGAAACTCGCCGCTTCTCCCTTTAAAAAACCTTGATTCGTTTGGAAGGACTCGACGTCCTTCTAAACGAAAACAAACGAAATTTAATAGTTGGCGATATCTTTCTAAAGATACTCGACCAAATGAAATCATTTAGAGCCTTTTTTTGATTGCCTATGAATTATCTGAATATCAGAATAACTTATACATTGGTGCAGAACGAACGCAGAAAAATTTTTACAATAGGGTAAAACCCTTAGTTTTGATGACTTTCTTGCATTCGCTCTGCATACTATCATCCATCTCAAAACAAGAACTATGAAGTACATAACATCCCTGCTACTCTTATTTTTTTTCTACAATTCATCTGCTCAAATAGATACTGTTTTTACACAAGCACTCTTTGATCTTTTGGAAAAAGAAGCTTACCAAGAAGTCATTGAACGTACCAATAATCGAGATTCCCTTTCGGAAACTGACAAGTACTACCGAGGCTACTCTTTTCTACTTTTGGAGCAAGAAGATCGTGCATTGGAGCTTTTTGATGAAGTCATTGCGAGCGATAGCAACAGCACGGGTTCGCGTTATTTGAAGTCTGCTATCCATTTCGGTAGAAAAGAATTTGATATCGCACTTTCTACTATAAATGATGCGATACAAGTAGATGCAACGGATGCAGATTTTTATGCTTTGCGAAGCGAAATATACTATTACAAAGACCAGACCGCCAACGCCATTGCTGATTTGGAGCAATGTGTTGCACTGCGGGACAGCTCGGTGTCCAATTATATGAATTTGGCGAGTCTTTACTTTGAAGAAGATCAATTGGACAAAGCTGCCAAAACCTATCTTGCTGTAGAACAGTTTATCTCTCCAAAGCACGAATTATTTGATGATTATACTTACAGCTCTGGTCTGACCGCTTTTCTACGAGCAGATTATCAACTGGCAGCAAAGAGATTTGAAGTCTTACATGGCAAAAGAGAAAGTCCTTTTCTAACGGCTCTTTTGATTCAAACGTACTACCAACTGGAAAAATATGAGGCAGGAAATGCACTAAAACCTGTTCTCTACAAGGCTTGGGAAGCAGGAACATTACCCGATGATATAAAAAATGACTTTGTGCTTGAAGAATTTGAATGGAAGGGTCAAAAAATAAGGGTGTACGAGCGTTTCGACGAATCAAAAGATCGCATCCTATTTTATAAGCATGTGTTCTATCTATTCAATGAAGCGGGCAATATGACCACGACGATACAAACCGAATGGAGTGGCGCACTGGACACCAGCGACAAAGAATATGTATTGGGCAAGAGCGTTTTTGATCCTGCAACGGGCAATAAATTGGCGCACTACTCTTATTTCAGCCACGTTTTTGATAAAGAAGTGGACTACAAAGCACTAAAAAATGCAGTAATTGGTGTTTTAGAGGGAAAAATTGATCCTTCCAGTTCTTCTAGCTTCGGCACGCCTTCCACCGATGTTCCTTCCAAAAAACGCAAAAAACGCAAGCGTAAAAAGAAGAAAAAGCAGGTGAAGAAAATTTAGTACACTGTAAACTAAGTTTCTTTGCATTTTAACAGGGGAGTTTGAGGGAGAAAAACCCTTTTTTCTCCCTCATCCCTTTTTCGCAGCCGTCTTCGACGGCGGCAGATAGGCTTTGTGAAGCTCGAAACTAAAACAAACTTAGTTTACACCGTACTTAGGACTGCTTCTTTCGGAGGTGAAAAACTTGAAAATAGAAATAAGCACCAAGCATCAAAAGTAAAGCTGCGCCTAAGTACCACCAACCTCCAAAACCGCGCTTCAATTCAATGGCTGACATGTCGCCCACGGGCACGAAAGCTGCCCAGTAAAAAGGGTGTGCTTCGTGCGCATGTTGCTGAATGAAATCCAATTTGGCTTGTCTCAGCGCGGCATCTTTGGTTTTGCCTACTTTAATATATTGATAGAAGCTTTCCATGATTTCTTTCGTCCTGGCGTCATTGACGCTCCAAAGCGTAGTAATAATACTTTTTGCTCCTGCATAGCTAAAGCCTCTAGCCAAAGAAATGATGCCTTCTCCTCTCTGCAACTCTCCTATCCCAGTTTCACAAGCACTCAAGACCACCATATCCGCATTCAATTGTAAATTATAGAGGTCTCGATTGTAAAGCATTTCGTTTTCTATGGAATCTTTAATTTCCGTGAAAGCAAGATAAGCATAATCGCCTACTTTATCGTTGGCTTTGCCGTGCGTGGCGAGATGAATGATTTTGTAAAAAGGCGCGAATTGATTGAAATTCTCTTCCGTTGCTTTTTCGCCTACAAACAATTTACCTTTCATCAATTTACGCAAAGTTTCCGCCTCGGGAATATTATATTTCAACGCACTCAGTCCACTTCGCACTTCCTCTATGCTTCTACTGGCATCTGCATAGATTGCTTGCTCTTCAAAAATAGGTGCAAAAGCCAAAAAGTCATTCTTAATTTTGCGGTGTTGCTTTTGTTGCATTTCTCGGAGTAGCGTAGCAGAATAGCTGTAACTAATTTGGTGATCTTGAAGGAGATAGCGATGCCCACCAAATAAGATGCTTTCTTGTGGTAGTTCCTCCATCAGGAGTTCAAAGGGGACGTATCCCAATACACCATCTGGCACAATAATGAGCTGCTCTGGAAGATCAACTTTGGCAGCAATGGGCGCGACTATCTGTTGATACAATTCATGCGCCGCTTGTACTAAGCTATGGGCATGTTTCTCGTAAAGTTCATCGGAACGCAATCCAGAAAGATGATAGGCATAAGTACTGTTTTGCAGTAATCTTACCAAGGAATCCAGTCCAAAGTTATTTTCAATTGGATGCACTTGATAGTCTTCTTTGGAGACCGTAAAAGCGTAAATATGGTCATCACCCACAAAATATTCTAGGAGAAGTTGTTGGTCAGAAAGTTGTTGCTGCAATTCGTCAACCTTAGTCACCTGATGCTTGTATTTGGAAGCGTAATAATCAGGGAAATTGCTTGCGATCACCTGATTTAAAGAATCATAAGATTGTCGTAAGTGGAATAGGCTTGTTTTGCGGTGTTCTATCATTTCTTGTTTTGCATCATCCCCTGTGGTGTGTAGGTACTTTTCTTGTGCTGCGATCTCCGCTTGCAATGACGATAAGGCTTCGGTGAGTTCAGCCGGAAAGGCGTGTTGGTTGCGTGCTTCTGCTGCTCTGAGCGACTCCAAAAGCAATATGCCCTTGTATTGCTCCGATAATTCAAAGGCTTGCGCTTGGCGATCTGGGCTATCCAGCATAGCAGCAATGCTAGCTTCAAAAACTTGGTTCGCTGCTGCGATACTGTTTGTTTTGTCCAGCGAGCGTTTAGTATCTTTCAGTAATTCATACAGCAAATCCACCGCTAATTGATAGTGGTGTTGCGCAAGCGATAGAAGTTCCTGATTTTGTTGTTCTTTGTAGAGTGCGTATAAAGCGGTTGCTTTATCATTCAAGGCGTGGTAAAGGATGTCTTCTTCTGAAAAGGCGTGATCTAAGGATAACCTTTCATATGGATCATTCCAATCTTTATTAAGGGATAATTCATTTACGACAGCTTGAGCGTGTTGTATTCCTTCTTCATACAGTGATTGTTGTATCAATTCATGGGCTAATTCTTGCTCTAATGATGCGATAGTTCCATTGTTTTCGGGATATACTGAACGGTAACCACTAATGGCTTTGGAGTAATAGCTTTTTCCTTCCAAAGGCTGGTTAGCTTTAAAATAGGTTTTACCTAGCTTTGAATAAGCTGCAAATTCTCGCTGCTGGTTTTCAATTTTTCTAAATAAATCTAAGGCTTTATTATGATACAAAAGTGCTTGTTGGAGTTCATTTTTTTCATGATAAACTTCTCCAATTTTGAAATAGCTCAATCCCACGTTTTGATGTTCTCCTTCACCTGATTCAATATAAACCGCTAGCCCTTTTTGAAAAAGAAACAAGGCGTTGTCATAGTCTTTTAAATCATAGCTCGTAGATCCTAAATCAATATACAAGTCAGCTATTCTTCCATCTATTTCTCCATATTTTTTTAAATAGATGGCTAGGGCACGCTCAAAATACTCTCTAGCAAAACTATATTGTTCTTGCATTCTATGTGCTACGCCCATGAATCTGTAACCATATGCTAACCACTCGTGTCCTTCTCCATAAAGTTCTTTATCCATATCAAGGAATAACTGCGTGTAAACAGTCAGAGAATCCCAATTGCCGATGTTCTTATGAAGACGTGCTATATTTTTGTATAGCATACTTTGTATTTCTGGAGAAAATGTTTCGGACTGACGATTGATTTGTAATCCTTTTTCAAAGAACTTCCTACCTTGTTCGATACTATCCTGATCATTGCTCAAAAGCCCTAAAAGATTATAGGTTCTAGCACATTGTACGGAATACTTATCTGTCTGCTCACCTACTAAATCAAGTATCTGTTCGCAATATTTTTTTGCTTCAATATAGTCATATTGATTATATGCCTGTCCACTACTTACGTAGTTCAATTGGAGCAGATTGAGAGTATCTCTATGATATTCTAAAATGGGTTTTGCAAGGCTTAATTGCTGATCTGCCTCATCCAAATCCCTTTTGGAGTTATAGGTTTGTGCTTGAATCAAGTGATTGATACCGATTTCAGCAGCGTTACTCGCCAAATAAGAACCACTTATATTCAGTGCATCAATCAAATTAGCTAAGGACTCTTCGAGCTTTCTTTGCTTCAGCAAAGTTTGCCCAACCCAATTATATACCTCCAAGTACTTTTCCGCATTTGAAGCATTCTGAGAAGTTTGAAAATAGAGTCTTGCAGAATCAGCCGCTTGATTAAAATAGATCAGTGCCTGATTATACTCGGAAGCGTCCAGTGCTGTTTTGCCTTGCTCCACTAACTGAGCAAATCCATCGGAAGGATTGATTTTTTTTGGTTCTTTCTGAAAAGCATAAAAGACTCCACTTAGCGTTAGGAGCAGGAGTAGGAATAGATGTTTATTAGAAGCTTGCATTTTGTGGTAATTATATAGACTAAGAAATGTGTGAAACGAAAGTACAAACTTCTATTGACTTGAATAGGAGATCACATATAATAAAAAATTAGAATATCAATTTTCGCCAAAAAGTATTCAAATCTTGCTGCATTTCTAGGGCTTGAGGTTGAAATAGATGTTGTGCGTTCGTACTAATCGTATTTAATAGTTGTTCGAACTCATCTTTTGATTGCCCACTAGCTAAAAGTACCTGTAATTTCAACCACTCTGCTTTCTGGCGATTGATCGTGCTTCTATTTTCTTGAATCAATTCATCTAAGGTCGTCTTGGCATTCTGATAATTCGTGGATTGATATTGTGCATAAGCGAGTTGCAGACGTGCTTGCGACCAAGTGGCGTCGCTTTTTGGAATTGACTCAAAAAAGTCAATGGCTGCGGCGTAATCTTTATCTTGAAGCGCATCTATACCTGTTTTGAAAGGATCAATATTTTCACTACCTCCTTGGCGGCTGTCATTGGTTGCGAGCCAATCCAAACGATCTACGTTTTTGCTGCTAAGTGCTTGATCGGAATAATTCGTATTGGAAAACCACAGTCCACCTGCCACAAGAAGTACCAAAAAGCTAGCGGCAAGAGACATCGTCCTGCGAAGGTTCAGTCGGCGTACTTTGGCTTGTGGTTTCATTTCCACGATTTTTGTTTCCTCTTGCAAATCTGCATCAAAAGCATCCATTTGATTCTTCAAATCGGCAAAACCTTGTAGGTCTTTGTAAAAATCGACATCAGCCGCTAGGTCTTTATCCAATTGGATTTGCTGCTCCATCGCTGCCTGATCTTCAGGGCTCATTCTTCCTTTGATGTAATCCGCTATATTATATTTGTCTTCCATGTCTTCTTTGTTTTTGTATCTACTTTCAAAACTCAAGCCCCCATCATCTTCCTCAACTGTTTCATACAGCGTCCTCTTTTATTGCGAACAAAGCTATCTGAATAGTTCATTTGCTTTGCGATTTCTTTATCTCTTTGGTTCTTAAAAAAAGTTAGTTGAATTAACTTTCGACAATTTTCGCCTAAGTGTTCTAAGGCTTTATACATTTTTTGAAACTTCAACTCTTTGACATCCTCTTCTCCAAAAAGAATGCTTTCCTCTGCTTCTTCTTGGGTTGGCGTAGTCAAGTTTCTTCGCTTCTTTTGTTTTTCGATTTCAGCTATCCAGATGTAGCGAGTAATGCCATATAAATACGATTTTAAATTGTGCTTGATTTCAAAATTTTCGTCTTTTACTTTCTCTACTAACACCATAAAAGCCCTTTGAAAAGCATCTTTCGCATCTTCCCTCGACCCTTCATTTTTGAGTACATAACTTGCACAATAAGCAAAGGTGTTTTTATACAACGATTCTATCGTTCGATCATCTCCTGCTCTTATTTGAGCAATAATTTCTGCCTGTGAGATTCTTACATCCATGATGTTTCGCTATTGTTTTGAGACTTAGTAGTTAGTCAATTTGAGGATTTACCGCCTATTCAGTCACAAAATTAATAGAATCTAGCAGAACTTCTTTCCGCATTCATCCATAGGTGGTGTAGATTCGATTTTTGCAACCATATTGTCGCTAAGTTTATCCAGTTTTTTGCCATCACGCCTCGAAAGCGTCAACTATTTTGCTCCTTCTTAAGCTCCTTTCGTAGCAAAATTTCAAAAAAAAATAAAAATTCACTCTTAAAGTGGTCACAAATTGATGGACAAGCACACTCTCCACCAAACGATCATTACACAACCTTAAATTAAAAAATATCATGAAACATTTATTTATCTTTTTATTCAGCCTCATCAGTTGTTGTTGTCTTGGAAATGATGCTGAACTGCTTACCAATTTTTGTCATCCATCAAAAACCTTGCACTGTGGAGAGATTTATCATGGTTCTACCACACACGAGGACGATGATGTAGATCATTACGGACATTGTGGCACAGGCTTCCATGGAAGAGACAAAATCTTCAAAATTGTGAAGCATAGCCATCAGGGACGTCTGACGGTTAATTTGTGGAACAACAAAGGTTTGGATTTATTTCTATTGGATCGCTGTGATGGTAGTCATGTGAATTGTATTGACAGCAAAATTATTACTAGTGAAACACCTTATGCGGGCATTAGTAGGGAATTAAATGCAGGCACCTACTACTTTTCAGTCGATGCTAAGAGTCATAGTGTACACGGAGATTTCACGATTAGCGCTACTTGTGGTTACTTGGATTGTCATGATGCAGAAAAACTATTTTGTAAAGAAACAAAGCAAGGAAATACCCATCATGGGGAAAACAACATCAGTGCGGTCTTTCCTTACGGCGGCGGCGGTGGCATCGGTGGATTGACGGGAAAAGAAAGATTGTACTATTTTGAATTGAGTCGTCGAGAGCAAGTCACTATTGATCTTACGAATGTCGATCATCATGCAGATTTAGATTTGTTTTTGTTGAAACAATGTGATGATGCGAGCATGCTGGCACAGAGCGTCAATCGTCGTGCGGGCGGAAATGAAAGCATTACTACAACCTTAGATGCTGGAAAATACTACGTACTAGTAGATGGATACAAAGGCTCAAATGGAAATTTTAAGCTAACAGTCGATTGGAATTGCTGCCAAGAGCACACCCAAAATAACTGCCACGACATCACGGCTACTTCACTCGGCAATTTTAAATACCGCTTTGAAGTACCCAATACTTCGCTCTACTCAGGTGCAAAGTGGATCGTCAAAGGTGGACAATATGGCACTAGCGGACGAGAAATAGGAAGTGGATTTTCTACAGAATGGACTTTCCCTTCCGCAGGTACTTATACCATATGTGTAAAATATCCTCAACAACACTCACACAATTGTTACAGCTACTGCTGTAAAGAAATTATCGTACCGCCACATTGTCCTCCAGATACAGATCATTTTTGCAACTACATCAGCGCACATCAGACAAATGCCTTGACTTACAATCTAACCAATACCAATACAAGCATCACCGCTTTGAGTTGGACGGTCAATGATAATCCTATCGCAGGAAGCGGCAATTCGATCAGCTACACTTTCCCTGCTGCTGGCGAATACACGATTTGCTTCAAATATCGCAAACACGATGGTTGCTACGCTTATTGCTGCAAGAAAATTATGATTCCACCACATTGCCCTCCAGACACAGATCATTTTTGCAACTACATCAGCGCACATCAAACAAATGCCTTGACTTATAATCTAACCAATACCAATACTAGTATCACCGCTTTGAGTTGGACGGTCAATGATAATCCTATCGCAGGAAGCGGCAATTCGATCAGCTACACTTTCCCTGCTGCTGGCGAATACACGATTTGCTTCAAATATCGCAAACACGATGGTTGCTACGCTTATTGTTGTAAGAAAATTATGATTCCACCTCCTTGTGAAGATGAAACGAATCCTTTCTGTAACTATATCAGCGCACACCTTGTAGGCTCTAATGGCTTGACTTATAATCTAACCAATACCAATACTAGCATCACCGCTTTGAGTTGGACGGTCAATGATAATCCTATCGCAGGAAGCGGCAATTCGATCAGCTACACTTTCCCTGCTGCTGGCGAATACACGATTTGCTTCAAATACCGCAAACACGATGGTTGCTACGCTTATTGTTGTAAGAAAATCTTCATCTGCAAAGACGAATGGAAGGAATATTGTGATGAAATTGATTATTATTTTTCTGGTACGACTACGGCTTTGACCTATACTTTTAGTAGTAGTTCTAGCGTCACAAATGGGACTTGGACAATCACAGGCGGCAGTCTTTCTGGAACACAAAATGTGGGTAGTGGAACAAGCTTGACCTACACCTTCCCAGCACCAGGTACATACAAAGTATGCTACAAATATCAAAAGCACGATGGTTGTTATGTCTATTGTTGCAAGACGATTTGTGTTGCCTATCCATTCGATTGTAGATTGATTAAAAAACGTTTCGACTATCATACTGGAAAATATACTTTGAGTTTAGAAGGTATCGGAGCGGAAAACATCATCACTTGGAAAAATGAAACTACGGGACAAGACGTAGGGAATGGTGCGACTTTGGTATTGGATAATCCTTTCCAGTGTGTTGTCATTAGCGTTTTTTACAGAGACCCTCATACAGGTTGCTACAAAGTTTGCTGCATCCAATTGTGTAGAGTCTGCTATGGCGAACAAGACCCTAATTGCAATGCGATCAATTGGTACTACAATGGCAGCAATTACAGTTTCAGCGTTCCAAGTACCAGTGAATACAATGGCGGTATGTGGACGGTGACTGGCCCTAGCTACGGAAGAGATGTAATAAATGCAGGCACGGAGAGAAATATGACTTGGTCGTTCCCATCTAGCGGCAAATATACCGTTTGCTACACTTATACTGCTTTTGATGGCTTCAAATTCAGTTGCTGCAAAACGATTTGGGTAGAAGCAGTTAGTGACTGTGGCTTGATTACGGTGGAATATGAATCGCACAGCAACAGCTACAGATTGAGTATCGAAGAAGGGGAACAAGTGACTTGGAGAGACGAGCAGCGCAACCAAAATATCGGTACAGGTAGCACGATTAGCGTCAGCAATCCAAATCAGTGTACTTTTATCAGTGCGGTTTTCTTTGATCGCCATACGGGCTGTTATCGCACTTGTCGCATAGAGCTTTGCCCTTACGCGCCTTGCTTTGGCGACGATCCTTACTTTATTCAGTGGATAGGACAACTGCGATCTGATTTAGCAGAACAGTGTAGCAGCAATCCAAACGTCAGAATAGAAACGGCTTATTATTTAGGACAGTGTGTTATAATAGTTCCTCCATTTGATAATGGATGTGGAATCAATAAAAACACAGGACACGTTTTCGATGCAGCCGGCAATTTGATCTTTAGCTATGGGGGCGTTGATCCAAATTACAACGAGGATTTAGTAGCAAGATTACGTAATCAAACGACACTTTGGTCTTGCGGCAATACCAACAGCACTGGCGAAAATGGAGAAATCGTATTAGAAGAACGCAGCGAGCAATCGAAGTTAAATACAGCAGACTTACAGTTGAGCAATCAACCCAACCCATTTTCAGCAGAAACTTTGATTCGCTTCACACTTCCCAAAGAAGATATAGCGACTGTCCGAATAGTAGATGCGCTTGGACAAACGGTATTTGAAATGGTAGAGACATTCACGGCTGGCGAAAATGAAGTCTTCTTCGATGAAGGTCAAAATCTAGCTGCTGGTATTTACTTCCTACAAATTGAAAGTGCGGACAGAACAGCATCACATACGATGATTGTAGAGAATCAATAAGGAATTACAACAAGCTCTTATTCCAAACAGTTTAGAAATGTCATTTTTTCACAGAAAGATCAGGTACATCCTATTTTTCAAAGTGCAAAAATGACATTTCTTGCACCACAATTCGCAATACCTACCAAATAAGTATTAATTTTACTTGCCTACAAAATATCTTTCTCCCACACTTTCCGTATATAAGTTTTCAAGCGTTTTATTGATTTTAGAAAAAGCTGATTGTAACGTTTTGCGGTGAGAGAAAAAAGTCTCTAAAAATCAGCAAGTTGAGGTGTTTTCCGCGCCTTCGGCGCGAAAATCCTTTTGAGGGGAGAGATGAATCGGCGGTAAAACCGCCGATTCATCTCTCCCTCCTGAAGTTCCCTTCGCTGCGTCAGCAGCGAAGTATATGGAATTTCAACACTTATGAAACTTTATTGCAGAATTTACTAAACACCGCATTCCGTTATAAGAGCTTATCTAAATTTAACTGATTGAGCGAAAGTGAGCAAATTTTATTTTGATCAAGGCGAAAAACGTAGGCATAGCCACAGCTACGGCGAGGCTTTTCAACGCAGAGCAAGATAAAATTTGCCACTTGCAGCCAATTGAGGTAACTTTAGACAAGCTCTAAGCAGAAAAAAAGAAATCAAACGACAATGGTGATTATTCACAAAAATTTTTAACTCGCTCGAAAGGGTTGAAAAATATACTTTCTACTTCTTAAAAATATTATTGTGAATAAAGTCTAAGTACCTGGACATAACTAATCGAATGCTAGATATGTCATATTTGACTTTAATAAGAAGCTGGTTATTAAACAATTATGAGGTTGTTCTCAAAAACCAAAATATGACATATCTTAAAAATAAATCTGCGTGACCACTTAAGTAGGCGGACAATTTTAAGTCACGTTTAGCGCGCCATCGCCTTACGCCTCACGCCTAAGGCGGACCCGGTAAGGCGGACACTGGCCGGCTCGACGCGCAGAGGAGGTTTGGAGGGCAGACAAAATATAAGATTTTTTTTTACAACATCTTATATTTTGTCTGCCCTCCAAGA
>JBCCRX010000216.1:0-11353 GCA_039201015.1 Bacteroidota bacterium
AAGAACAAAGGAACAATAACGCTGAGTGTTCGCGACCTATTCAATTCCAGAAAGTATCGCTACACCATCGAGGAAGATGACTTTTTCTCCGAAAATGTATTCCAGTGGCGAGTCCGACAAACGACCCTCACCTTTAACTATCGCTTGAATCAGAAAAAGCGAAGAGGCGGCAGAGAACGTGGAGGTGATTATGGTGGTGGTGGAGAGTTTTAGGGGTTGGCTGTTGGCTATACACTATTATGTGTGTACAGATTTTTGAGCAATACTTGGCAAGTTCATCTACTTGCTTGACATTATTTTTTTAAAACGAAATTAAAAACTTCGTCTTCAAAAATCCTTTCGAACAGCAATGAGATTGTTCTTAATGATTTTTTCAGAAGGGTGCATACTTTTAAGATTTCGTTAGGTCGTATGCAAAATAATTGAGCAACAAGTATGCACAGTTAGTCTCTTCGGACGGAAACACAAATTTTCAGTTATTTTCTCAGGAAAAATAACTGAAAATTTGTGTTTCCGTCCATAAAAAACCTTTGAGCATACTTGTTGCGCGATCTCAGGAGCCTCACTAGAACTTGTTTTGAGTGTTGCCTAAAATCTTAGTACACCCCTAATTCAAGATTCGTTATTCTGCTTTTGGTTAAGCGTATGATAGAAATATCGAATATCGAACAACGTGTCCGTATGGAGGAATTTTGAATGTCGAAGAGGGTACACGTTTTATTGGCAAACTTCGTCCTTCGGTGTTCATTATTCATTATTCGTTATGCTGAACGCACATACTCGTTTGAAAACGAGTAGATAAAGCATTTGAAATTAGGAAACTTCAAATATCGTTGTTAAATCACCGAATCACTACTCTTTCAATCCTTACTCGACCACACCTTACTACCACTACTATCCGTCAGCAATAATTCGCCGCTATTTTTAACGGTCAATTTAGCTGCGGAACTTGTACCCGATTCCCAAGCAACATTGCCACTGACATCTAGCAGAACGAGATTGCCGTCGCGGAGCGTCAGTTTGGTAGCGTTTTTTCCCCTGCCTTTTGCCCATAAAAACTGCATTTGGCGATTGGTGAACATCAGGTTACCGTCTTTTTGTAATGCAAGTCGAAAGTCACCACTGGAAGAGCGCATTTCCTCCCCTTTGCTCAGCGATTGTCCAGATCGTAGGGTATTTCGATAGGTTTTGGTGGTCGCTTTGTTAGTTTTATTAGCTGTACCAGCAGCGGGCGGTGTAGCAGTAGTCGTCGTACTTTTTACGGGTGTTTTATTATCTGGTGGCGGTGTCGTACTCGTCTCTTCCAAATTGATTTGCCCTTGTTGATCGGCGGGCTTCAGTTGCGCAACGGAAGTACTGTCTGCATTCTTTGTCCTTACGATTTCCTGATTTGATTGGGTCGTGGCGGCAGGCGAATCTGTGCCATTTTGATTCATCAACCAAACTGCCAATACGCCGATCAGCAACACGCCAAGTACACCAATGACAATGGGCGTCGTGTTTTTCTTAGGTGCTGCACTTGGACTTGTAGTACTGATGTCCGTGGGCTGTTGAACCCTCGGATTCGGCGGTGGTGTGCTTTGTGCTTGAGGTGTTGCTGCTGTTCGCACTCGCTGCTGCTTTGGCTTTTTACCCAGTCTTTTGTCCACAATTTCCATAATTGCTAGCTCAATGCGCCGCAATTCCGAACTGGTCTGATGTATGCCCAGCATCTTTTCTCTTTTCCATTGCGCAAACTGTCCCGAAAGCAGTACGATTTCGTCGTGTGTGGGATCGTCTATTTCTTCTGAATACTCCAATAGTACATCCAGTGCTTCTTCCGTCTCTCCCTTTGCAATGTGCTTTTTGACCTGCGATTTTACTGCTTTATGCTCCATGTATCATCTTAGTTTACGCTCAACAACTGCGATAGAAGCCAAATTTAGTTCTTTCCTCCTGATTTACCATAGGCTAAGGAAATTTTTTTGAGCCAAGCCCTGATGTGGGCGTATGAAATTAAATACAGTGTGACAACAGTTTACTTACCAATGGACATTTCAACATCGAATCATAAGAAATGTCATTTTTATACTCAAAATATAAAGATATATCCGATATTTAGATAGAAAAAATGACATTTCTAAACGCTAGGAAATCGAATGTCCACTAGTAAGCTTTAATAGACTTGCTCGGCTATTAACTGCCTGAATATCAAGGGAAAAATTTACGGGGTGACTGTAAATTTCACTAAAATACCTCAAATTCAGCAGAAAATTCACCCCGTGAATTACACAATTTTTTTGTTGATCACGCCTGATGCGTGAGGCGCGATAAACAAGCATACTTATTTGCACATACCGATCTGCTCCGTAACAACAAAGACATAATTTCTACACTGCAAATAAGCATTTTCTTAAAATAATTGTAGATTTGCTGCTATTCCAAAGGCGCGTGAAGGCATAATTTCTTCTATTCCTCTTTTGTATTGCAGAAATACCATAAATCCTCATCTTTCTATACCATCCGAGTACACTATGAACTAGTTATACCAATTTATTCTCACCCAATATATATTTTATTCTCACATCATATTCATTCTATAATTTGGGATGATTTAACAATCAATTCATGCATAAATACTACTTGAAATTCAATTTTTCAGTGAACAAAGTGGCATTTCTTGTCTTCCTCTTTCCGTGGCTATTTTGCGCTACCACTAGTGCACAATACTTTGGAACAGAAGAGTTTACTCGCTGCATAGCTGTGGAATCAGAGCAAGCTCGACTAAACGATAAGTACGAAGAATATTTTGAACGCTTTGAAGCTTACATTGAAGCGCAGAAAGGTAATCTGAATGCAGAGAGCAACAATAATTATACAGTTCCAGTTATCTTTCATATCATTCATGACAATGATGCAGTAGGCAGCGGTGACAATATTGCTACACAATACATCAACTCACAATTAGATCAAATTAACAACGACTTTAGAAAAATCTTGGGTACTTCTGGCAATGGTGGCGGTGTGGATACTGGTATAGAATTTTGTGCTGCCACGGTGGATGAAAATGGAGTGATGCTCTCCGAGCCTGGAATCAATCGAATCGACCGAAACGACGAAGGCTGGTTAGCACCACCTTACGGCACACCAGTTGGCGGTTGTTTTTTTGGTGTCAACTTAGATTACATTGATAACACCATAAAGCCACAAAGTCAATGGGACCCTGAGCAATATTTGAATATTTGGGTACTGGACATGGTTTGTGGTATTCTAGGCTACGCGCAGTTTCCAGAGGCGGCCGCTCTGCCTGGTATTGGGACAGGCAATGGGGCAGCAAGCTCGGATGGGGTAGTGGTTTTACCTGGTAGTGTAGGAAGTACCGACAATCCGCTTCCACCTTCTGCTGGTGGTGCTACGCCATACAATCAAGGAAGAACATTGACGCACGAAATTGGACACTTTTTTGGACTGCGCCATATCTGGGGAGACGGAAGCTGTAGTGTAGATGATTTTTGTGACGATACGCCTAATGCTAATGGTTCTACGAGTGGCTGTCCTAGCAATAAAGATACTTGTCCTGGTGATGGTCCAGATCAGATTGAAAACTACATGGACTATACCGATGATATTTGCATGGAGCGATTCACTCAAGATCAAACTGACCGCATGCAGATCGTGATGGGTGCTACGGGCGAAGGTTCGCCGCGACGAGAGATTTTGGCAAGTTCTACTGCTTGTGGAAGCACGATGTCTAGTTTCACAATCACTGCTACTAATTCGCCCCTTACTACTACACCGCCAAATGATGCCACTTTTAGTTTTGATGTTGCTTTTTTGGGAGGATTTTCTAGTACCGTGAATCTAAGTGTAGTGGGTTTGCCTGCGGGTTTAAATGCCACTTTTTCTAACAATCCAATTACTTCAGCAGGTACTTATACACTTACGATCAGTGGTACAGCAAATGTTGCTCTTGGTACTTACAATTTTTCGATAGAGGGAAATGGTGGTGGACTAAACGATTCAGCACCCGTAGTCTTAATTGTTGAAGAAGAAAGCGATTGTACGACATTAGTTAGTACAGATGTACCAGTGGATATTCCTAACCAAACTACCATTAGTTCGCAAATTGTAGTTAGCGATTTTGGAGCAGTAACAGATATTAATGTACTATTCAGAGGAGATCATGATAGGGTTAGGGATTTAAGCTTTGAGTTGAGGAGTCCGACGGGAACTACAATTCAATTAATTGATGTGGATGATCCTTGTGATGGTGGAGCAAACGACTTTGATCTAGGATTTGACGATCAATCTAGTCTAACCATCAGTGGTGATTTGCCTTGTCCTCCTACCGATGGAAGGATTTATCAACCAGATCAGACGCTAAGTGCTTTTGATGGAGAAGAAGTAAATGGTACTTGGACACTACTCATCACAGATGTTCGCAGCTCTGATGACGGACAGCTCAACTATTGGGAATTAGAATATTGTATAGACTCAGGTAATGTAGATTGTTCTACCGATCTAATGATAGATGATATTCCAATAGATGGTAATACCTACAGCGCAAGCAATACAATTACTTCAGCAGGAACTGTAGCAGCGGATTCAGTCGTGGTATTTGAGGCAGGAGCATCCATCACACTTAAAGAGAACTTCATTGCAGAAAACGGCTCTACTTTCACGGCTCGTATCCAGAACTGTGTCGCTACCATTGATAATAATGGCGTAGAAGTGCGAAGCAAAGCAATTAAGCCAAAAGCAGCAGTATCAAATGAGCTTAGTGTTTTCCCGAATCCATTCAGCGAGCAAACCACTGTGCAAATAGATATAGAACAAGAACGTTCTGTTCATATTCAGTTGATGGATATGAGAGGAAGAATGGTAGCCAATATACTGCAAAGCAATGCACTATTAGCTGGAACGCACCAATATGAAATAGATGCAAGTACCCTGAATCCTGGTATTTATATTTTACTAGTACGAATTGGCAATCAGTTGCAGACAAAAAAACTATCCGTAGTGAGGCGATAAGTTTCAATATTCAGAACCTTCGAGTTTTGTTGAGGCTTGAAAGTTTTGCCATTTGGAAATATTTGTATTTTATTTGAAGCTTATTGAAAACGGAATTAAAAACTAAGTTTTTAATTCCGTTTTCAAAAAATCCTTCGGATATAACATCATTTCTATCAATGGAGACTCCCAAAATTGAAATTTTATGACCACATGTAGTTTTTCAAGAGTATAAATTTATTTCTTGTGCGTTACTGGTGCATAGGTTAAATTTTAAACAAGCCCTTAAAAAGTCAAATCTTAGAGGAGAAAGCCTATGGCGATTGGCTTGGCGCTATGACCAATTTCAAGGTAAAAATAAAGCTGAATTAGCAACTCCAAAGGGTGAATTTTAAGAAGATGCAAGCGAGTGTACCGTATCTGGATAGGATGTAAGCAGCATAAAATACGAATATATCTAACATACATTAATTTGCATAGCAAAAGAATAAGACACGTATCGCTTTATAAACAAAATTATTGTCACAAAATATAAAAAAATATATTTTTATTTTGTGTAACAAACAAAAAAGTCCATATTTGTGATATTAATACACAAAGCAATTATTACGATGAACAATTAAAGTCCATTATTCATCAAAATAAAGAACATTATCACACCTATTAAATTAGCTTATAGACTACGCTAGGACATGCTAAACTTGGCTTTATAGAATATTTTTTATGAGGTGATAATTCAGATATGTTGGTACTAGCAATATCCTTCCTTTTGAATGCTTTTTCATGTTCTGAATCACATTTACAAATCTAGTTAGAAATATTGATCTGTTCTGAGCGTACTTCTCTGTGCGCGAGTGCACTTCAAACACTCATAACAGGGTGTTTACATTTCTTGCTGGTCCTCCGATTACAGACTTTCAAACAGATTTTTGAGAGTAGTATTTCTGTTTCGTACTGCTTGAGTACCTGTCGTTTATGACCTACTGGTAGCTGCATGTTTATGCCCATACTTGGCTGTAAGGACATAGGAGAGCCAAGAGAACCTTGCAGCTAAGAGCGGACAGTTAGGAGAGAGAAGGTATCTCAAAATCAACTAAAGGAAACACCTCTCTTCCAAAACATTTATTTACAAACTTAAAATTGCTAAACTTATGAAAAGGACAAAGTTACTACAAGGCGTACTGGTATTCATTTTTGCGCTCAGTTTTTCTATTGTACAAGCGCAATCAGAGGGCAAGTCAAAAGCAAACGGTGAAAAGCCTTCTGAAACACTACTCACAGAAGGACAATCTGAAAATGCCAATCAAACGAATACTAAAATAGCTAATCAGTTTTCAGGTGTAAAAGAACTAACACCGCAGCTCAAGGCAGCTTATGTCCAAGAAATCAATAGTATTATTGGCGATATTGATAATAAGCTACAAGGCAACCTGACCAATACTAAACGACAGGCATACCTACTAGCAAAACAAGCATTGGAAGCAAAGAGAAGTATTTACCAGGACTAGATCAATAATACTTAAAAAGAATACATTTTTTTATTCTGCGACTTCGATTATCAACCATATTCAGATTCAAACAGATCATGATACACAATTGATAATCACTATTCTATTAGCAATAAAATCAATCATGAAAAAGATATACATTTTATTTATACTAGCAAGTTCAGCCTTGCTCTACACCCAGCAGCTAAATGCACAATGTGGCTGTACTAATTGTCCACAACCACTACCTGACAACACCTTAGATGATTTCTTCGTCAATGTGATGAGCGACGGTACGGCTGATTGTGATTTGGCTACTAACCCGTTACAGAGCGTAGCGGTTAATTTCGATCATGAGTATGTCGGCGATTTGACGATCACACTGACTTCACCAGACGGACAGACGATTACATTGATTGGTCCTACTGGTTTTTTTGGAGCGACAGATGATACTGTTTGGGACATCACTTTTGTAGATGGGACAGCTTCACCCGATCCTGGTTTTTCTGCCATGTGGAATAACAATCAAGTGTGGGGAACAAATAATAACTATACTGGAAGCTACAATCCATTCTCTGGCAACCTTAGCGACTTCACAGGAAATCTTTGTGGTACTTGGGTATTGAATGTGACGGATGATCAAGGCCTAGATATTGGAAACTTTCTTGACTTTGATCTCGTATTTGCCTCACCAAATGGCTTGAACTGTAACTCGGAAGCACCACCCGCTACTTGTGCGACGGCTGTTTTTCCAACAGGCTATGACAATGGCTCTGTAGATGTTGTATTGATAGAGGTTTGTCCTGACAATCCAGCCACGGAGGGCGTTACGATGAACGCAACTACTTTGAATACAGAAGGTGGCTTTGACTTTTTGACGATCTATTCTGGCGCAGCGGATTCTGGCACTTCTGGCACAGCAATCTACGGACCAGTTAGTGGAACACAAGATGGATTGATTATTTCTAGCAATGTTGGAGAATGCCTAACAATGGTCATCAACGCTGATGGAATTGTGGACGAAAATCCTGATGACAGTTGGACAGGTTCTTTTTCTTGCTACGATCCTTGTGCAAGTACGTGTGCGGAGGCCGCTACAGAAGCTTGTAATTTCTACGAAACTCCTGTTAATGACATTGCAGATAGCTTTGCCGAAGTAGAAGCAAACGGTGGAAGAAATAATTTTCCGAGTATTGGTTTACCGACTGATGGCACGCCAATAAGGGTAACTACTTGTGTGCAATATACACATACAGCTACCAATTCCTGTCAGTTTGGGGTAGGATCAGGAAGAGCTGTTTTTGAGTACAACGATACAAATAGCGTTACAGATTGTGATGGTAATCCTATACAAGTAGAAGTATATGATGCTTCTTGTAATCTACTGGAGACGATTCCTATGACAGCTGATATTCCTACTGCTAATGTATTTAGTCCTGCTATGATGGGAACAACCTACACAGTCTGCGTCACTAATGAAGTGTTTAGTGAAACAACCGATGGAGAATGTGCATTGCAAGGTACATTGTTGGATATTACACCTATCCAATGTGCATCTACAGAAGCCTCTCTAGCAGCAAGTTCACTTTGTGAGGATGATCCATTCACGATCAACTTGAACAACTGCTTCGTACCAACCAACGTGGACATTCCTGGTGGATTGACCAGTGGATTTATCGTAGTGTATGACACTGATAATACCAATACACCGCCGACCGATCAGGAAATATACGATGACTTGACAGGAACATCTCCAATTGCTGAACTAATCAATTTTAGCGAAATAGCGACTTCTTGTGCTGGTACAGAACTAGCAGGTCTATTGAATTTCAATAACGATGGCTGTAGCGAGTTTGAAACGGATATCTATTTAGTACCTATTCGATCTGATAATACACTTGATTTCAATTGTAAAATTGGCGATGCCATCACTCTGACGACCTTCCCAAATCCTGACGACTTCACAGTGGATATAGTTGCGCCAGATTGCATAGGAACAGCACCTACAGCAACTCTAGTAGCTCCCGATGGAACAACGGTGGATTGCACAGCAGTAGTGACAGGTACGGCTGGACAAGATGGTAATGCGGGTGACTGCAATGGTAGCTTAACTTATGACTTTACGAGTTTCTTTGATGGCTTCCCTTGTCCACCAAATACCACACTGACAGGTGATCTGAGTTCGACTTGTGCTTGTCAGCAAGTTTGCGAAGCCAGTACGACTATGGAATTTAATAACTAATCAGATATCGTCAGAGGATGAAAAGCAATTTTTCATCCAAATCTTTTAACTAAAAAAATATAAATCATGAAGGTTCTTAAAACTTTTAGGATAGGCCTTCTACTAAGCCTATCATGGCTGGCGATATCTACAATACAAGCACAGGTGACTGCTTGTGAAGATGAAACTGTATCTGTGAGTGTCAGCAATGCAAACACAACAGCACCCTATGTGCTAGAATATATGTTGGCTTGTGGTGGTACAGTTACTCAAGTGAACGCAACGGGTCTATTCGATTTAGCTGCTTTGAGCGTAAGTGCAGGTTCTTCCTGTGTGATCTATGCGATCAATTACGATCCAAACCAGACCAATGATCTAACCGTTGCACCACCAACGGGCGATTGCTTGGAGTTCATCGAACAGACCTTAACGGTATTGAATACGCCAGACTTAACAGTAATGAATATCTCCAATACTTGTCCAGCGACCACTGCCGATCTGACAAGCGCAGTGACCGATGCTGACGGTGGTACATTGGCTTATTTTGAAGCGGACGGTACGACAGCCGTAGCGGATGAAACTGCCGTGGGAGCAGGTACTTACGTTATTACCAGTACGGTTTCGGGCGGTGGAGTTGATTGCACCGATTCAGAAATGGTGACCGTAACAATATTAGATTGTGAATGCATTGATGCTTGTGCCAATAGTTCTGTGACAGCTACGGTGACTGGTGCAAATACTACTGCTCCTTATGTATTGGAATACGTTTTGGTGTGTGGTGGCAATGTGGTCAATACCAGTCCAAACACAACGGGTACATTCGATCTGAGTGCACTTGGTGTGAATCCAGGAGACGACTGCTCTATTTTTGCTGCTAATTATGACAGTAATGATCCGACAGTGGACTTAACGGTCTTTCCTTTCGAGGGCGATTGTTTAGAAACAGAAGAGCAAACACTTTGTGTGCAAGGCTTCAATAGTGTTAGCGCGACTACAGATTGTGGGCCAGACGATCCAGATAGAACGGGCATCGTGACCATCATGGTGAATGCAGTAATAGATAATCCCAATTCTGTTTTCTGCATTTACAAAGGTACAGATTTATTGCTCAGTACTACTTTTGGCGCGGCATCAACTGGTGTTCCGAATATGTACCAAGTCATGTTGACTCAAACGGGTTTAGATGGTTCTACATTAACTTTTGGACTCACTTTTGCTGAGCCAGGAGCAACTTGTCCTGTTGATCCAGCCAGTGCAGATTGCGCAACAGATGAAACCGTGAGTCCTGACTGTCCACTGCCAGCGGAAGTGACTAGCTTCAGCGGTAACACCAAAGGAGTAGTCAATATGTTGTATTGGCAGACAGCTTCCGAGTTTAATACGGCTTGGCATATTATTGAACGCTCTGCGGATGGTAAGAGTAATTGGGAAGAAATCGGTAGAGTAGCAGCGGCGGGTTATAGTCTGAGTATCAAATCCTACACCCTAGAAGATCAAAAACCATTGAGGTTATCTTACTACCGACTCAGAGTGATTGATACGGACGGAACTATAGATTACCCTGCGGATGCAATTGTGCTAAAGCGAACGCTTGTCGATGATGAGATCAAAGTATTTCCAAATCCGACGAACGGTCTGGTCAATATTGCCTATCAGACAGGTGAGACGAAAAATGTAATTGTAAATGTCACCGATATTTTTGGTAGCACCTTAGTTCGTCAGACCAGTTTGCTAAATGCTGGTGACAACCAATTGACGCTAACTTTGGATGATCTGCCAAGTGGTGTCTACTTTATCAATATAAGTGATGGTATCACGCAAAAACAAATTCATCGAATTGTAAAGCATTGATAGAAAATAGGGGAGTAGGTTATATTTTACTTACTCCCTAAAGTAGAAAAGTTCTTAGTCTCAGCACAAGCAGCTTTATCAGGACAGTTTGATTTTCTACCAAGCCGTCATGTTTGGAGCTTATTTCAATTTTTTAATCAAACTCACTACTGCCTTGACTCACATAAAACAGGACCCCTTACAGCCTTGCAGATGACAGACAACCAGCCTTAGGTTGATGCCCGTCATCAATACCTCGTTTTTACAATAATAGAAAAATAGCCAGAAAACCCTTTATCAACTGACGATTGCGCTTGCTTGATTTTTCTAGTTTTCAATCCTCTATTTTCAATTCTTCGAACATATTGTTTATAATTTCCTCTTTACTAGCCTTTCTTTTCTTGAATTTTAGTAAGAAGACAAATTTATATGAGTGTTATTTCATATACTTAAATATTATATTCTATATTCGCACATCTTCGTGGAAAGCTAGATGCCTTACAGTTTACTCTTTCAAATTGCGTAAGATTTTAGAGTGAAAAAATCTGATTGTTTTTCAGATTCGGTGTTGCTTAGAAAATAAGGATTTCATACCACATAGAAAGTCTGCACTTCTCACCCAATTGATAGTAAATGGTTTCAGCTATATAGTTACGAGAACCGCTTTATAGCAATTGATGCCTTAACTTAAGTAGGTGGGTTTGAATAAGCGTCAAATTTTGAGCGAGTTATTTTTTCTTGTAAAAGTGCTTCAAAATCGTTGCATCCGCCTCAGGCGGACGGAACTATTTTTAAGTATTTTTAGAAGGAAAAAGAGCCGTTCAAA
>JBCCRX010000217.1:0-11306 GCA_039201015.1 Bacteroidota bacterium
GTTTAAAGTGTCGCTGCAACTGAATAGATTGTCTTTTACCGCTGCACCACTATCTTTTCTCGCCCCACCACCTGCCCATTTATAAAAACTGATGCGATATAAATTCCATTGGAAAAATGACTCAAATCGAAGGTGTTTTGCCCTTGAGAAGATTGGATTAATTGTGCTGTTAAAGAATAAAAGCGCACTTCTAGCTGCGAAATAGGCACATCTTCATCCAGCTCCAACTGCAAAAAACCTGTACTCGGATTGGGAAAAAACTTTACTTCATTGGCTACTATCTGCTCCGTAGAAGAAATGGGAGAAAGCGTATCACAGGGACTACCTTCCCAAGCCCCCAACCGATAATTCGGATGATTGGGTATAGAAAAACTGTTGAAAGTAGGCAATTCTATGCCATGCTGTTCCACATTACAAGCTAATCCTTTTTCGTTCGGATTATGAATGACATGAAGATAGCGAGTGCTGTTGGTGGTAGAAATATAGATTTTTCCATCTGGCGCAAGTTGCCCTTTTAAAAAACGAGTTGGAAAAGAAAACGCTCCCAAATCTTGCTCGAAGCCATCATATTCTGCAACGCTTATCGCACTTGCTTGAATATCTCTTGCCCATAAATCTAACTGTATAATTCTTTGATGTAAAATCAAATAAGCAAAACGAGAATTAGCAGAAATCACTAAACCTCCTCCTCTATCGTTAGTATCAGGAATACGATCTATTTTTACCACTCTCTTGTTACTTAACCAACCGATACAGCGATCAAAATCATATACTTCTACTGTATGGGGAATTCCATCTCTAATAGAGTGCGAGCCGACATATTTTGTGCCATCAGGTGTGAAAACAGATTGTCCTGCTCCTGTTTCTGTCAAATCACTTCTCAATATAGGTTGCCGTAATAATTTAACTTCATCAGGAGTGATCAAAACACGATGAAAATAGTTTTGAATACAATTTTTATCTTTACTACATCTTCTCTGGGTGAGTATCCACCAATCTCTACCATTAGCGTGTTTCACGGCTGTCAGATGTCCAAAAAGTAGCGTATCTCCTTCCACAATGGGCTGCATTCTCAATATAACTTCACCTAAACCCTCATTTGCTTTCATATCTATTTCTGAATAGAATAATTGTATTATTTGAGGAATAGCAGCCCCTTTTCGTCCGTGAAAAAAAGCATAGGTGCTATCATTTCTGGGATGTGGAAAAGATAGTACACCTTGCGGGAGGATGTAACCGTTTAATTCGTTTACATTGAAGCCTCTACTACCCTCTACTTCTATGGTATCTTGTACATAGATGGCTACGCCATTTGAACTAAACTGAAAATTGCCTAATGAATCGCACATGGTTACATTAGCAAAATCAAAGCCGTAAAGAATATTTTGATCTGTTTGAATTTCTAAACTGTCTTTTTGGAAGTTCAAGATTGAAATTCCAAAAGTGTCTTGACCTCTGCCTCCTGAATAGCCCATCATCCAAATAACATCATGCTCTTGAAGATAAGCAAAAGTAGGAAGTAAAATCGCTACCACTAACAAACTCCATTTTTTCATTTGAACTATTTTATGACAATAATTTTTTGAACTTGACTTCTTTGTCCGTCACGCATGATAACACAGAAATAAATCCCTGACTGAAGATGCGATATATCTATTACTTCATTATTGCTATCAACATTTTGGGATATTAAAGTTTTGCCTGTGAAATCAATGAACTGGATATTAAAGAGATGATTTTTTAAACGCTCTGTTGATTGAATAAACACTCTATCAAGTGCAGGATTCGGATAAATATGTATTTTTGGAGGGAAAGCAGTTTTTATTTCCTCTACTCTTTGTTCAATATTGCTGTCCGATTCATTAAAACATCGTGTATCATTGAACTCTTTCTTTTCTGCTAATAGATTATAAAGTGTTCTTGCTCGATAAACAAAGCGTCCACCTGTTCTAGGACATTGTTTTGCTATATTAAATAATGCTTCTTTCTGTAGGTTGGACAGCTTTATATCTTCTTCTTTGAAGTAAGAGAACTGTATTGTATTGACGACATATTCATTTTGAGCCAATCGTTGATTGTGTGAAACAGAAGCGTTCTGTACAATTAGGTTACTATACCAATTTTGAGCAATTTGATTCATCTGTTGAAGATGCTCGTTTTGTTTTTGTCTGAAAGATTCAAATTGACTAGTGAGAGAACGTTTTTCTGATAACGAATTTGCATCTTCTATAAGAGTAGTAAGATCAGCTAATTCCAAATTGAGACTTCTTAATTTGTTAACTGTCTCACTGTGGCTTTTAAAGATTCGCTTTTTTTGATTCTGAATATTCCAAAATCGTTCTATACTGCTTCTGCCTAAACGCTCTTTAAAAATAGCTAACTCCGTTGGAAGTTCATCAACGAGAGAAGCTTTCTGCAACTTGTTAAGCAAAAACTTGCTCCCTTCCCATCGAAGCATTTCAATATTAAATTCATCATTAGCAATCCTTAGATCAGTCTCGCTGAAAAAACCCAATTCATCTGATCTAAAATTACATTCAAAGTTTTCTTCGCAATCAGGAAGTTGATTTATTGTATTGTCAGTATTAAAGAAACTAGTTGGGTCAACATCAGCAATCGAAGCATTCTGAGGGTAAAAATCAGAAGTATTATTTTTCACAATAAATCTAGAAGCCTCTACATCATTATCATTCCCTCTATGTCTTGCCCCGTACCCGTAGGCATTTGCCGTCCAGCGATTGCCTCTATGTCTTCTTTCAAAAGTACTACCTGGCACCTCATACACCTGCACCCCAATCACTGTCGTATCGCCACAAAGAACGCCCGTATTCATCGTATCACCTACTGCACCAATGGTATTGATGTTTAGATTTGTGCCGAAACAAGCTCCTAAAAAATCAAAACCTCTGCCTGCTACATCTAGGTCATTGCAGCAATAAGAAACATTGGTCGCTGCTCTAGCGACTACCGCTCTAGAACCTGAACTGGCTAAAGAATCTCGAATCGTACAATCTTTGATTAAGACATTCTCGACATCTACTAAATCGATGCCAAAAGACAAACCGCCGCCCGTCAACGTGTCGCCTATCGAAAAGATTTCGTTATTGGAAATATCCACCCCTTCGGCACTCCTGCAAGAAATACCGAAAGTGAGTGGATCAACCGTCGTTTGTCCCGTCTGCATTTGAATACTATTGCCCTGAATATCCGCATATTCCAAGTCACCTAACTCAAATAGCTCTACGGCAATACCAATCGGTTCAGGACCAAAATCATCGTTTTCGACATAGGTGTAGCGGAAAAAATTAACATCAATATCGTTATTGGTAATGGTGGCAGAAGCAGGAAAGCTAAAATTTTGGAAAGCAATGCCTCGAAGTCCAGCCTCTATATCATTGGCGTTGATGTCCACTTTTTCGAATAAATTAATTCTTCTTATCGTAATGGCAGAATCTATATTGGAAATCACATTGCCCTGAACAAAGGCTTCTCCCGCACCAATACGTATGCCTTGATGAACTTGCTGAATATCGCAATTGATGACTTGGGTTCTTCCACCATTGCTCGCCGAAACTGCAATGCTATTGGTATTGTCCAAACGACGAACTGTGGGCTCAAAGCGTAAATTGCTAAAACTAGCGTCGGCTACCGTTACAAAAGCATTTCGAGCCACGACGCCGTAGTCGATGTCTTTGAAAGTATTTGGCTCGTTTACACTAGAACTGTTGCCAATGGAAATAAAAGCATCACTTACTCGAATGCCCGCCAAGCCCCAAAAGCCGTTGTTCAAGGTGTCGGAGCAGCTAAAGGTGTTGTTTTGTAGGGCAATTTTAGTAGGCGTTTGCAGTACTTGAATGCCTTGGAAATTACGATCAAAAAGATTGTTTTGAATATCAAAAATAGCATCTCTATTAAGAATAACACCATTGATCGCATCAGAAATCGTATCGCCATTCAGCAGCACATTTCCATTTTCTGCCACTTCTATACCGCGCCACATATAGTTGTCGCAACTGGAAAGATTGGCATTATTAATCGTAAGGGTTTGATTGCTTTGTACGATGATAGAGGCATCGGGTTCGAGTAAGACATCGCCGCCCGTGATCGTGAAGTCGGTATCAATCAAAAGATTACCCGCTATTTTGAGGCATTGGTTGGTGTTGTTGTAATTGAGCGCAATGCCCGTTTGGGACACATTGGTCGTACCGAATGGCGGTGTCCCGATGCTGGTGCTGTTGGGGCAATCGCAATTGAAATTATCGGGGCAGGGCTCATAGGTCACTTCTTTGCTCACTTCGCTGGGCGGTTCGCAGCCATTGTCCACCACATGAACGACGGTATAAGTACCCAAGCTATCGTAAGTGTGCGTTGGATTGGCGACAAAGCTACTGTCGCCGTCCCCAAATGCCCAAATGTGCATCAATCCGCTGCCCGTGGCTAGACTGCTGAAAGTGGCGTTGCCCGTTGCGCAATCTATGGAGAAGTTGAAATTGGCATCGGGTTCGGGCAGATCGCTGTCTTCTACCTCCACCGCATCGCTCACGCTGCTACAATTGCTTTGAGGAATATTGGCTCTGGCGGTCAAGGTGCGAGGACAATAATTACCGACCGCACGCGCCCGATAACTAAAAGTCAAACAGGCATCTACGCCACCACTGGCGGGCGGAAGGAAGGTATCCAATTGTACAAAATTGCCGCCCAGATTGGAAATAAATTCAAATGCTCCTGCTTCTACGATCTGAAATTCGGGCGGAAGTTCATCCGTAATCTGGACATTGCGAATCGTATCTTCCAAGCTGTTGCAGACCGTGATGTCTATATCAAAAGTGTCCAGACTACTTTCCACTAAGGTTTTATCCAAATCAGAAAGCGGACTATCAATGAAATTGACGGGAATCGTATCGGCACTCGGCAGATAGCAGCCATCGGGTGTGATATTCAAAATGACTGCTGTACTTTGCCCAATCGTGCTTTGGTCATTGGTGCGCAGTCTGGCTTGCAGAAAACGACTTTCGCCGGGCGCAAGCGGCGCAATTTTAATGGTCGTATTTTCGGCAAAAGCACCGAGGGCATCTAGGTCTAAATCATTGGGTACATTGAGCTGAAGGCTGAGCGAATCGGAGGGGCTGCAATGATCGTTGAAGAGTTCATAATCAATGGTAAATTCTCCGTCTTCGCAGAGGTTGGCGACGTTTGGTGCTGCGATGATCGTAATCGATTTTTGTTTGGTGACGCGGATGTCGTCTATTCCAATTGAACCACCATCAGCTCCACTGTCTAAAATGGTACTTATTAGAAGATAATTCCAGTTAATAGAAGCCGTATTTTCACAGTTTATAGTGTATGCGGCTATTTGATCATTTACTACAACATCTTGACACGAAAAAGGTGGAGGTGTTAAGTCATATACGCTTTGTCCTATAATTGGATCAGGATTTAAAAATTCTACTCTGATGCGAGGATTAAAACCTACGCAACCTGTGGGGGCAACAGCGGAGAAACTAAGCGTAATTTCTTCTCCTGCCCTCACTGGTTCGCATAAAGGAACAACCAGTCCTTCGCTTCTAGACGACTGATTTTGTCTAGCAAATCCTATTATTCCAACTGTATTCATTCCTTCAATAGGAGGAAAATTACTTGACGTACTAGATCTACATCTAAAATTGTTGTATCTAGGGGGAAGGTTAGGTGAATTAAAATTCTGCGTGAATAGATAACCATTATCGCCGATACCTCCAGTAAAGAATAAATTTATTTCTTCTTCAGATCGAAAACATTCAAAATTACCTATTCCACTACAAATCAAATCACATCCCTCACATGGATTTATTTGAAGGTCAGCTACGCATCCTCTTACAATAATTGTAATCAATCCGTCATCACATAATTCATCATTGCATCCCGTAATGGTGTAAGGAATATTGAAAACACTGCTTGCATTAGTAGATAAAAGAAGGGTATCCCCATTTTCTATGATGTTTAAAGTATCTCCGTTTTCATTGATTACGATGCCATTCATGCTTTCAAAGGCAAAAGTAGTCGCATCCGTAGCTAAAAGATCATTGGAGAGTACCGAATTGGGGTCATTTTGTATAAAAATGAAGGTATCTAATTCATTTTCCTCTAAATCAAAAACATATGTATCATCCACCGCCAAGACATCACAAGCACCACCGCTACTTGGTAAACTACATCCATTTTGAGCCAAAATAGCGGCTTCCACATCATATCCGATTAGATATAAAGTCTGCAATTCTGCACAAGTCAAACGGCTTCTAATAGCTTGTGCTTCATTGGAGGAGATAGTACTGCCCAGCGTACTTATTGCTGGGTGCATCACATACTGCGCCTGTCCATTATCACATCTTGTATTAAAATGGCTTAACAAATTTAAGCGATTACTGCCCGCTGTTCCATCTACAGTAGCTAAATCGGTGATGCCGTCTCGGAAAGAAAGGCTACAACCCGATTGGGGATTGCCCATTAGTTGGTACAAATGTTCATCGCAACAGTCGCCCGTAGCATCGGGAGCAAGCAAGAAGTCATTTTGCGTGAGCGAAAACAAATATTGATCGTAACGAGAAAAGGCTTCTCCTACCACTGTTTGGTCATTACCTTCTATATCCAAAGGCGTATCATCTTCATCAATTAATGAAGCAAAACCCAATACATGCAAGGCTTCGTGTAGCATGATTGTATAGAAATGAAAATCATCATCATCCGCATCAGTCGGTGGGTTGTTTAAGTCCGTAAAAAATCGATCTTGAAAGCTTTCATTGATTCTAATACGTCCATGAATAAAACCAAATTGATTAGGGTCTGCACCAATCAATATTTTCTCCACGACACTGTTGGCAATCCCACAATCCAAGCGATCCCAAAAAGGTGTACCTGTCGCCAAGACTCCTGCTGAAAGGGTATCTTTGAGGATGTCAATCACCACAGAACTATCTGCTACTGGACTTACAATCAGGCTATCGAGATAAGCAAAAACGGCACAAACAACGGCTTGCTCTTCCTCGCTTACATTATTTTGGAAATTGAGTTGAAATACACCCGAATAACAAGTGGTGTCATTGTTGAACAATTCAAATTCCAATTCGTCTCTGCTGTAACCATTACCAAAACGATCAAAATATTCGATCTCCTCTGCTGGAAGTGGATCGAGGCGCGTGTAGTACTCCAAAAGGGCAGCACCTCTAGCATCACAATCCGCAATCCTCGCCGTAAAAGTCGTATTGCTCGCCACGAAGCCTTCTCGCAAAATGATTTGATTGCCTGCGGTGAAGGTCACATCGTCGTTAGCAGCAATGGTGGCATTGGAAGAAAGCTGATTTTTGGCGCGGTAGAAATCTTCGGAAAGGGTGGTGTTATTGAGTGTGAGGTTTTCTACACAATCCAAATCAGGACAGTCCATGGCATCATTTTGCTGCGCGCCGAAAAGCTGCAATTGATCGAGTGCGACGATGCTGCTTGTACCTGCATTGAAAATGACCGCAAAGCGAAAGCGCACTGAACCATTAATACTTAGACCTGTGGTATTTTCTACCACCCAATCGCTGGTCGTTCCAGTAGCAACGCTCAAGACTTGCTGATTGTAAGAAATGCCATCATCAAAGCTGACTTCCAGATAGAAAGAATCCACATCTCCCAGCATTTGATAAGCAAACTGCACCCTCGTAATCGTTCCTGAAAGATCAAAACAAGGACTTTCTAGGAAAGCGGTCGTTTGGCTACCATTAAAAATACCGTCCGTTTCAGTGTAGGCAAAACCTGAACCATTTTGTGGATTAGTATTGATGCCCGTCACCGTCGGCGCAGCAACGGATGTAGTCGTCCAAAATACATTATTGGTGCTGCGACTTGACCAACCGCCGCCTGAATTGGCGAGATCATTGTCGAAGCTGACGCCGTAGAATTGTGCTGATCCGTTGAGTGAAAAAAGGAAAATGAAAAGAGCGGAAAAGAAGCCATGTAAAGAGCTTTTCATATGCTTTTCGTTTGTTTTTTTGAAAGAATATTGGCGGAAGGAAGGGATTTCGCCTTTTGTCATTTGCAAGGTATCATTTTTCATACAAATTTACAAGAAAATTGGTTGTTTCCTTGCTCTAGACCCACTGTAGTGCTGCTTCGAGTGAAGAAAATATGGTTCTTTGGGGATTTGATACTAGAAATATAGCCTTGTAAGCAATGCACCTTCTCAAATTTTTCATTTTTGCCCAAAGTCTGGTTATGTTTGCATAAGCAAACAGCAGCCTTATGGACAAATCCACCAACTTATACGAATCATTGAGTGCAGCCAAGAGGAATGGACAGAAAAAATTTGTGGTGCTCATTGACCCCGATAAAGTCCGTTTGGGGAACATGGATAAAGTATTAGAACTCGCTGTGGAAGCGAAAGTGGATTACTTTTTCATTGGAGGCAGTTTGGTGGTCAATAATATGCTGGATCAGTGTATTGTGGACATCAAGAAGGCTTGCCATATTCCCATGATTCTCTTTCCAGGCAATTCCTTCCAGTTGAGCTATCGAGCGGACGGCGTCTTGTTTCTTTCGCTCATTTCGGGTCGCAATGCAGAACTACTCATTGGTAATCATGTCCTCGCCGCACCTTATTTCAAATTAAGTCCACTAGAAATATTACCGACTGGTTACATGCTCATCGACGGCGGTAAACCAACGACCGTTTCCTATATCAGCAATACTACACCAATCCCTTACGCCAAAGATGATATTGCACTTTGTACGGCAATCGCTGGAGAAATGTTGGGCTTAAAATTAATTTTTATGGATGCAGGAAGTGGCGCGCATACGCCCGTGAGTAGTAGTATGATAGAAGCAGTAAGCAGCGCCATTCAAATTCCATTGATCGTTGGTGGTGGCATCCGAACGCCAGAGAAAGCATTTGAGAATGTACAAGCAGGTGCAGATGTTATAGTAGTTGGCAATGCCATCGAAAAAGATCCCGTCTTAATTAAGGAAATCGCCGCAGCGGTGCATTCTAAAAATGCGGTAGTAGCGTAAATCTGTGAAGAATTATTGAATTGCATTCGTTGGGTTATTGATCTGTTGGAGGGAAGAGAAAACAAGAAAATTTCCCGTCTTTCTCTCCCTTCTACAATATACTCTCGTCAACAATTTTCAGTAACAAAATTCCTGCTGACTTGAATAATTTTTAAAAATCCGCCTACAAGAAAATCTTTCCGTTACATATTAGCAATGACTTCCGAGCCGAACTCAGAGCATTTCAATAAAGTAGCCCCTTCCATCAGGCGATGAAAATCGTAAGTCACACGTTTGCCTTCGATGGCGTTTTCGATGCCTTTCACAATCAAATCCGCGGCTTCCGTCCAGCCCATGTAGCGCAACATCATCTCTCCAGAAAGAATGACAGAACTTGGATTTACTTTATCCAGACCTGTATATTTAGGTGCCGTACCATGCGTGGCCTCAAAAAGCGCGATGCCCGTTTGGTAGTTGATATTTGCGCCAGGTGCGATTCCGATACCACCTACTTGAGCGGCTAGCGCATCGGAGACATAGTCGCCATTCAAGTTCAAAGTAGCAATGACAGAATACTCCGCAGGGCGCGTCAAAATCTGTTGCAAGAAAGCATCTGCAATGACATCTTTGATAAGGATTGCACCACCTTCCAAAGCCGCTTTTTGTGCAGTATTTGCGGCAGCTCTTCCTTCTTCCGCCGCAATGCGATCGTATTGCGCCCAGGTGAATACATGATCTCCAAATTCTCTTTCTGCCAATTCGTAGCCCCACTCTTTGAACTTTCCTTCCGTGAATTTCATGATGTTGCCTTTGTGCACCAAAGTCACAGAAGGCAGCTTATTTTCAATTGCATATTTGATCGCCGAACGCACCAAACGCTCTGTTCCCTCGACAGAGACGGGTTTGACACCTAAAGAAGCCGTGTCGGGAAAACGAATCTGCGTGACACCCAATTCTTCCACTAGAAATTTCTTCAATTTATTCACGCTTTCTGTACCGTTCAAATACTCAATGCCTGCGTAAATATCTTCGGTGTTTTCTCGGAAAATGACCATATCTACTTTGCTAGGATCTTTCACAGGAGAAGGTACTCCATTGAACCAACGCACTGGACGCACGCAGGCAAACAAATCTAGCTTTTGACGAAGTGCCACATTCAGAGAACGAATACCACCACCAACGGGCGTGGTCAAAGGTCCTTTGATCGCCACTAAATATTCTTTAATAGCGTCTAAGGTTTCCTGCGGCAACCATTCTCCTGTTTGATCGAAAGCTTTCTGCCCTGTCAATACTTCTTTCCATTCAATTTTGCGTTTGCCACCATAAGCTTTTTCTACTGCTGCATCAAAAACTCGAACGGCTGCTGCCCAAATATCAGGTCCAATTCCATCTCCTTCAATGAAGGGAATTACTGGATGATCGGGTACGTTCAATATGCCGTCTTGAATACTTATTTTTGCTTCACTCATATTTTGTTTATTTAAGTTTTTTTAGATTGTCAGCTAAAAAGTGGTGTTATCTTAGTTGAAAGCATGACTTTTGAGGTCATACCATCAACTTCATATCACTCTTCAATCTGATTGTCTATTCTTTAGCAATTATTGGAAGCTTTTTCAGAAATAATCTTCCCAAAAATCGGACAAAAGTAAAAAAATAGCCATAAGTTCAGTAATAAAGAAAGCAAGGAATAAAGTGAATACAAGAAAACCCTTTTGTCTAAACGATCTATGATGTTCATTTGCCTATCAAACTTTTCAGTCGAATAATGATGTGGTAAAAATTGAAAGGCAGGGAGAAGAAGCATAAGGAGTTATTTCACTGATTGAATAAGGCAATACAAGAGAAAAGGGCAGTGTATAAAATGTAATGCTATGCGCCGCCCTCGTTTCCTACGAGGGTGGCGTTTCCGAATTTTTCCAGCATTACGAATTTGGCACTACCGAGAAAATTTGTCGCAAGTATCCTGAAGTGTTAAATTCAGATAAGCTCTAAAAATGGTGGTATTTGCTTTAATTTGACTATTTATTGATTTATTAGGGAGTGAGCAAAATATCAACAACTATTAGCACGAAGATGTGTTTTCTATATTCTAATTTCACTCTTATACACTTTTTATTCTATGTGTATAAAGAAGGAATTTTTGGTTCTCTGAATTTTTTTGTGGAATTATCAAAATCGACCTAATTTCTTTTAGTGAAAAAAGTGCCAAAAAGGCGTTAAAAACAAAATACTGTATGAGCCAAAACAAGGTGCTAATCAGAGCTGAAGCTTGGCGCAGCCCGTGAATAAAAGCTTGAAAAACA
>JBCCRX010000218.1:0-11287 GCA_039201015.1 Bacteroidota bacterium
CCATTAGCGTCTCAAACCAATTGGGTGGTGTTGTGCCGCGCACTCGATTGAGCGGCGAATTGAAATAGCGGGTTTCGGTATAGCGTTGCTGTGCAAAAAGCGGTATCGGATCAACAAACGCACCCGTATTTTGGCTGATTTCGTAGGGTTCATACACCCGACTAATACGGTTTTGATTGTCCCATTCCTGCGCTACTAGAACATCCAAGGTGTCGGGCGAATGCTGGCGTTCAATGCTTTGTATCAATCGCCCTAAACCGTCCAGATAGGCGTAGCTTTCCCGAAAACGATATTGGCTATTGCCCGTCGGCTCGGCGGCATAATCTATCCGCGTCCTAGTATAAGCCCGATCCCCCGCCATTTGCGGATAAACGTATTCAGCCGTGGTGACGACATTAAAATCATCCGTATTTGCTGGATTTGGATTAGCTGTTTTCGGTCGTGCCAATATGGTATCTACCCGCATCAATTGATCGTAATTGAAGAAAACGGGCTGTCCGTCTATATCGGTGCTACTGGCAATCAGTCGAGTATTGGGATGAAAGCTTCGGCTACGTTGATGTTCACCGAAGGTGTGGGAAAGTAAAATGCCGTGATACCAGTCGAGGGTGTCTTTTAAGCTCCAATCGGCAGTTTGTACGATTTTTCGATAGCCCGCCTTACTCGGATCGCTGTCGGTGTAGCGTTCTTCTACGGTGGCTTCTAGTTCCCAAAAGCCCGCCGTCAGATTGCCGTCTTTATCGAAGGTGCGTTTGTAGCTCAGCAGTTCGTGCGGATAGGGTTCAGCATCGCCCATATTGACGGCTACGGGTAAACCATTCGCATCAAAAAAGCTATAATCGGTTCTTACACCACCGATTTGATAAATACCATTGCCCTCATCTACTTGTAGTTCTGTTTCGATTGGATTTTGAATGATATTGCTGTCCACCATTTCGTTGTAAACATTCGAGCCACCCAGATCAAAAACGTAGGTATTTCGGCTAATGTATTCTACTCCATCTGAATTGGTCAGTTTGGTAGCCGTCGGAAACAAATGCCGCAAACCACCCGCATGATCGTATTCATATTCAGTGGTGGTTTCCACACCGTCTAACATATTGGTGACCGTGCCTGGCAAATAATAACCCACACGATTGGTATAAGGGGTGTAGCCAATGATGTCGAAAGTGCCGCCACTACTGCCATTCGTGCATTGCAATTCTGTTTTTGCCACCTTTGCCACAAAGCCTGGTGCATTGGTGTAAGCAAAATCGGGCGTGATAAATTCCGAACTCACCAAAGTTTCATTGGCGCGATAGTGTTCTTTTTCCTCGGTCTTTCCGTCTCTTAGGCGTACCTGTTCGGGAGGCGTTGGGAAGAACTCGGCAGGTGGCGGGATGTAAGGTTCTATTCGATTGCGATAGATGCTTTTGCCATTGCCATTATGGGCTTCCGTCACGGTTTGGTAGCGGACATGATAGCCCTCAAAGGAAGAAAGCGGTACGATGCTTTCCGCCCTAAAGACGACGGCTGCCCCCGTTAAAGATTGATTGAAATTATTGATTGATCCACCTGAATTGACTTCTAAAAAATAGCCGTATTCAGGTTCTTGCACCAAGACCCCACTGGAACGCACACTGTCTGCTCCTTCCAAACGATAGTCGTAGGTTTTGATGATGTTATTGGCTACCGCTATACTATCCGAATAGGTGACTTTTTTAATCCGCAGCCCACCAACCGTTCTATCCGCAAACTCCAAATCACCCAAGGTGCGCAAACTAAAAATACCAAAAGCATTGTCCGTCACCACCGCAAAATTGTATTGAATATTGGTGTCCAAAGTTTCACCTGGATAAAGAATTTCATCCAAGGGCGCACCATCACTCACGATTGGACAAAAACCACCATTGGTCGCCAAAGATTCTTCAATACCAAATCCCCAACCCCCCACAATGCGGTCGGTGCTGCTATCAATAATATCCACCCTTGCGGTGACTACATCATCAGTACTGCTATCTGTACAATTTAAGCCCGTTCCTCCGCTTGGCGGCACGGTGGCTTCCAGACAGAGTTCAAAAACCGCATTATTGATTTGGTCTTGACTGATAAAGGTAAAGCCTACTGTATCGCTAGCTTCGTTGCAGCAGTTGGGACTATCGGGCGCCGTACAACTCAATGCCGTCAGTAGTCCTTGCTGCGTTCCACTCACGACCGTAGGAACGCTATTGGCTTCAAATTCAAAGTTGGCTGTACCGCCCGTGGGATATTGAATTTGCCGAAGGACACCGTATTTGACGGCTGTGCTATCGCTTTCCCGATCCACTTGATCGTCGTAGGTGAGCGTTGAATTATTGCCATAGACAATGGTTTTGGGAATATTTAGATTGCGGCTGTTGTTGCCTTCGGCATCCGAGAAAAAGCCCCAATGATCCACTGCTTTGGTCAGGCGAAATGGAAAGTAATCGGGTTCATTTTCTTTGATTTCATAGGCAAAGTAATAAGGCGCTTCTTGTTGCGAATTGTCTGCCGCTATTTTTTGAAGACGATTGAGGCGAAGCCGTTTGAATTCAGGCTGATTTTGTTGGGTAGCTGCCGACCACGTATAGCCTGGAATATTGGAATCATCGTACCAATAATCGTAGGAAAAGCGATAATCAAATTGATACGCACCCGAAATGACTTCTATGCGATCCAAGCGTCTGCTGCGATTGATGCCGTCGGGATGAATTTCGACATCTTCCCTTGCGGTATCTGCCACAAAATTGACCTGACAATTGGGTGTACTGATCGCAGAGAGGCGTTTGCCTTTGTTCGCCATTTTTATCCAAGGATGATTGATGCCATCACTGGCATTGGAAGAACAGCTTTTCTGATCGTAAAAGACATAATTATTAAAAGCACTTCCACCACCTGTTCCGCCTTGCTGCGAAGAAGTTTGGCATTCACTGTAAACGTATTTACAGGAAGCGGGTACTTTGTAGGCACTCCAATCGTCTTGATAACTAAAGTCAATTTTGTAATTGCCGTCGTAGGACTGAATGCGCAGTAAATGCCAAGTGGAGCGATCTGGAACGGTGAAGGTTTTGCCCGTTTCTTCGTAGGCAGTAATGGAAGTACCAGGAATATTGCCGAATATATAACGAGTGCCGTCGGGCGTAATAATTGTGAAATGTTGCCAATTGTTGCCCGATAAACTCCATTCCAGTTTGAGATTGTTTTGAGTGACAAAGCGAACCTTATTTGTGTTTTTGGAATCCGCATCAAAGAAAAATTTGCCGCTGTACCCTGCAAAGGAGTAAGCAAAAATGTCGGGTTCACTGTCGATTTGTCCATTTGCCATGGAAAGCGCGCTGTCTCCTCTTTCTACATTACTTGGGGCGAGGGTTTCTCCGATAAAGTAATAGCCAAAAGTTCTTTCATCGGGTGCGTTCATGACGGTTCTAGTAATCGAACCGCCCGCCATCAACGTCCAATCACCTACCCACGAAGCATTAGTGGCTGGGCGAATGCCAGCCGCGTGATAGTTCAAGGAAATGGGGAGCGATAACGCGCCTTCTTGCACCGTATAAAGCGGAATATCTATCGAAGGAACACCCGTTTGATAAGCGATTGGAATGTCACTGAAAGCAAGCAAATTGGAGACCGTTGGGGCAGGCATCGTGACATCGCCCAAAAGATTGTTTTTGGGTTGTGCAAAGGCAAAAAAGGGTACAAGCAATAAAGGAATTAAAAGCGTGTAAATGCTTTTCATGCTATATGGATTTTGAAACAGTTAAATAATCACAGATGACTAATGACAAATTGTTGGCTAATGATTTCGCCTTTTATTTCGGCACGAAGCACATAGCTTCCTTCCAGCCATTCGGAGACTTCCAATTGAAGCTGTGTGACTTGAATGCCCGTTTGCACATGAATTTGTTTACCCAACAGGCTATAAATCTCAATCCGTTCTATCGGATGTGAAGCTGTAATCTGTAAGTTTTGATTGACGGGATTGGGTTGGAGCTGCAGTTTTGGAACATCCAGAGCTATCGGTTCTGTTGGCTTTCTGCCTTCTAATGTTGTTTCCGTAGCGGTTTCACCACATTGGCTCTCGCCAATCAGTAAGCCGTGGCGCATGCCTTTTTCAGAAAGCACCGCAGTCATAATCAGTCGTTGCCCGTAGGTGAATTGGTACTGGCAAGCATCATCGGTATTGTCCATCAGGTTCATGCTCATTTCGACGGGTAGATTGCCGCAAGTGCTGACGTGTTTGTAGGGCGGACAGCCGTAATTAGGACTATTGTGAATGGGCGTATCGTAAATATAGTCATCCCCACAATCCTTTTGATCGCTCCAAATATCGGGTACGCCCAAGTAATTGGCGACCAAATGGGAAAGGCTCTTGCCTTCATCGTAAGGCGCAAGCGCAGTGCCGATTGTTCCAAAAAAACGGTAATCAATGGCAATACCGTCGGTGGCGATCGGACCTAGCGGAAATTGGGCATAGCCGCTCGTCCATTGATCGAATTTACCGATCCATACATTTAGATAATTTTCTGGTGTTACTACATCCGCACCACCATTTGCCGCATATTTAATGGCGTGATCGCTTGTCCATTCCTGTACGTTGCTACTCACGTAGTGGATATTGTTGGGAACATCCGCTAGACAAAATCGGATGTAGGTATCATCGGCTTGTTTTCGGTTAAAGCCTTCGTATTGTTCGGCGGGATGACCAATACTTCTTATTGCTTGGCTAAAATCTCTGTTCAAGGCTTCGATTTGGGAATAGATTTGTGCTTCGCTGATGCGCTCTTGCGTTTCGTGATGAACGACATGAAAAATGACAGGAATGGTTTTGATCTCAAAGGAAGTACGTTGTTGGTAGCTGGCCAGGAATTGTCGAACCTTTCGCTGTGCCGAGGCGTGTTCTGTCACTTGGCTCAATAGTTGTCGGTTGACTTTTTGTGTGGCGTAGTGCCGGCGCAAAGATTGGGCAGAAGCATCCGATAGCAAGAATAGACTACTGCACAGGAGCAAAGAGATTAGGGTATTTTGCATTTTGCTTGTTTTTAGTTTGAGTTCAATGATTAATTTACATTCTTTGATGTTCGACTTTTGTTGAAAATGAATATATCTTTAAATATCTACCTCAACAAAAATCGAACAATGTAAATAATAATCATTTCACACTAGCTTTGGTAATGGGCAAGCCCTCGTTCACTTTTCATTGTAGATGTTCAGGATATTGCCCTTATTCTTTTATGAAGGCTAATGTACTTATTTCTTTTTACTTTATGTGTATTTGATAGGAAAAATTTTGATTATGACGGTGATATTTACGCCAACACCTAAGTATATGCACTTTAATATTTTTTCTTTTCACTAGAATTTATGGTCTTAATTCAGGAGCTTCCCCTATCGGGTCGAGCCGTCCAGAACTCGCTTATTCCGCTCGATCCTGCGGATTCCAATTTTTTTGAATTGGCTTCTTACCACCTCTAAGCCGTTTTCAATCCGCCCTAGCCTCCAACAACTCCTCCAAATTGGTCGTATATCGCTTGGACTTCTTCTGCTGATTCATACGCCAATGCGCATGTGGTACGCTCTTTTTTGTACCAGATGCCGCAAAATGTACCGTATCTTTTCCCATTTTGGCGTTGATGTTATCCAAAGCGGCCATCAATTTTTTGGAACGTAGGCTTTTTGTTTCGGGCACAAATAAATTGGTCTGTAAACAGTGGTCGGGAACAAGATCATGTGCCAAAACACCCGCCTTTTTGTAGGCTACTCCTTTTTGATGTAAGACTCTTACCGCCGCCAATGCCCACGGAATAAGTTCATTGGTAGGCGGTGCATCAAAAGTAATGCTGAGAAGAGACAATTAAGACAAATACGTAACTTTGTAGTGAACAAAACACAAAGCTTATGTATCTATACTGTCCTAATTGTCATAGCACAAATATAAAAAAGAATGGTCATACTCACTACGGGAAACAAAATCATCAGTGTAAATGCTGTGGTAGACAATTTGTATTGAATAACAAACATACAAAAAGTGAATGGCTAAAATCAGTGGTGAAAAGAGCCTTGAAAGAACGTGTTTCTCTTCGGGCAATATGTAGAATTTTTGGAGTGAGCCTAAACTGGCTACAAGCATTTGCTCATCTACTTTGGGAGCAAACACCAAGAGATTTAGGGCTTAATACAAAGGTAGTCAAGCAGATAAAGAAATTACAAGTCTTTGGTATTCAGGCAGATGAAATGTGGTCTTTCGTGCATAAAAAAGCGAAGAAACGTTGGATATGGATTGCTTATGATCCCATTCACCGTCTGGTGGTGGCTTATCATATCGGTAGCAGAAGTAAGGCTGGGGCTAAGAAATTTTGGAAGAAAATTCCACCTTTACTAAGAACTTGCTATTTTGAAACGGATCACTGGGAAGCTTACAAAAGCATTATTCCCCAGCACAAGCACAAAGTAGGTAAAGATTTGACTTACTACATTGAGGGATTCAATGCTACCATCAGAGCTAGAGTAAGTCGATTGGTGCGCAAAGAATTATCCTTTTCCAAACTTGATAAGTGGCATAATTTAGCCATTGGATGGTTCTTTTGGCAAATTAATCTCGAACGAATATAGCATTACATTTGATGCACCGCCATATTTTCAAAACGTACCTACTGCAATAAGGCGTTTTCTCTCATCCAAAGAAAAAATTATCTTAAAATTCCAACAGGCATTTTCAATCTAAATGCCCTTGAAGAAAAGATGAACGAATACAGACCCAAAAGAACAACGCTTTTCTTTTCAGAGGAGCAACCAATCTTATATCTTTCTTTTCCAGAGGAGTTCTTGATAAGTGAAAAAAACATTGAGACTATAGAACATATAAAGAGTAGTGTTGAATCATCTTTTCATGATCTTGTTATTATTTGTCCAGCCCTATACCGTTATAAAAATGAAAAACTATTTCAAGATTTAGCTGTAAACCTTGAGACAATAAAAAAAACAACTTATTTTATACATATTGCATTACGTACTGATAATACATCAACATCAATGGTTGAACTAGCTTAGGGGCTAGCTTTTAGTAAAGTTGTTTTCTTATTCTATCAAGATAAATCTATACCTGATGTACTGCCAAGATTGATCAATGACTCTAGAGTAGCCCAGCTAAATCCTTATAGATTTGAAAAACTTGCAGATGATTTTGTAAATATTATTGATTACATAAAACAAAGAATCATATTTTATCGTTCAAGGTATTTAGGAAGAAATTATGGATCAAATTCTTAGTCCTAGCTCTGATGCAATCCGCTCAATGATTTCTATTGATCGGTTTGCATATTCATCTCTTTCAGGACTTCGTGAATTTTCAGGATAATTAAGATACTCTTTTTGAGCGTTAAAAATATCTCTTATCGCTTGTATATGTCTTTCATCATTGGATTCTAATCCTCTTCTAGTTAGTTCTTCGAATTCTTCAAGGGAGGTAAATCCCATATCTTTACCAAACCAATCATCTTTTTTGTTGCTCATAGTAATTTTATCCCTTTTTTCACTTTAAATAATCAATAAATTAGTAACACCCAATTGGCTATATGTCAAATGATATTTCTTATCTAAAACCACTTCTTCCACCCCGAAGCCCCCTCCTCCCGCTTTTGTGCTTTCTCCTGCTCCATGGTATCTATTTTTTCCTGTTGTGCCTTGTAGCGTTTCAAAATCCGCTTATTCTGCAAACGCAGCTCTTTCATCTTCTCTGCCATAGCGTCCAGTTTCCGATCCTGTTCGTATTGAATTTGCCCCCTGCCCTCCTCCTGCTTGCGCTGATCGGTCAGTAGTAGCATGGTCTGTTTTTGCTGTTGCTGTGATCGCTCCAAAGTCTCTCGCAGGTTCTCAATTTCTGACTCTAGTTGACTGCGCTCCCTCCTCCGTTCTGACACCAACATCTCATTCTGAGTGTTGAGGTGTGCCGCACGTTCCCTAAGCATTGCCAGTTCTTTTTCCAATTCTGACTGACTGCTGACAGCCAAATTCTGACGGGACTTGACGTTCTCTGACTTCTCAATTTCTTGCATAGTACGCACAATAGGATAGACCCGTTGTAACTCGGCTATATCAATTACCTTATGCCCACGCTCATTGAGTGAGCAGGAAATCGTACCATCGTTGGTTGCTGTATTAATTGTCTCCCTACTCATCCCTGTAAGCTGCGCTGCTTTTCTGACACTGACCTTTGACATGATCTGACTTCCCTTCTGATTGTGAAATCCTTGAAAACTAATGAATACAAGTATAATTGACAGTCAAGTTGATTACAATCCCCAATCAGATTGGACAGCTTCTGACAGTAGGTATGTCAGGTCGATTTCCTGTCAGATTGGACAATAATGGACTGTCTAGACCTATCAGATTGACAGTCAGACTTGACAGTTTACTTGACTAGCAAGCTGTAACCTATTGTTATAGATCTCTTTTATGCTGTCAGGTACAAGTCAGACGATGACAACTAGACAGTCAAGCTGACAAGTGCTATTGTCAAGTAGATGATTCTAGTTGTTCACAGCTTATTTTGGCATCTGACAGTTGGAATAATCGTCCATCTTTTCTGTTCTGAAAAGATAAACTGTGTTCTCATTCTATTCACACCACCCACAAGGAGCAGCCTTTCCGTGACCTAGCTACAAGCAAAGAAAAAACCGCTGTTGGCGCAGCGGTTCTTCATCAAAAGCAGGTGCTTTGTTAATTCAATAACCAAAGCCTAGCGCATAACGAATCGGTAAGCAAGTCTAAAATGTAGATTTCGCGATACCTTTTTATTGCCTTTTTTGATGTGTTTTTCTCGCGCTCATACCTTGCGTCATTCGCTGAATTTTTCATGCTATCTCATCCTACTTTAAAGAAGGCAGGAACATTCCGTTCCCTTGCCGCCGTTCCTGCTATCCAATCCTATTTACCCTACGCACCCAAAATGGTGTTTGCCGATCAACCCAAACGTAAATGGTATAAAACACCAATAGACAACGATACTTTTGTCAAACCCATCAAACAATGTTTTGTCAAAAATCCGCGCTTGATGCCGATGACCCGATTAATGCTAACGCTCATTGCAGGCTGGGCGGGGCAGGGGACTTCCATATCGACGACCACTGGTATTATTGCTAAACACCTTAGACGCTCTCGCAGACAGGTTTTTCGCTATCTAAAAGATGCTATGGAAGAAGGCTATTTATCCTATTGCAAAACCAAAGGACGCTCTGGTCTCTACACAGGCATTAAAATCTGGCTGAACTTCGGAGCAATCCGTTTTACCCGCTTTCAAAAGAAAAACAAAACACCAAAAACTCCAAAATCAACGCAAAGCCGCACAAAATCAGATGTGCCATTAATGTCCGACACTAATACGAAACAAATATATAATAAGTGGAATACACAGGAAGACGAGAAACTGATGAAGGCATTACTGTCTTTTGGAGCGACTTTGGGCTATTTTGAAAAGAAAAAACAGTGCATCGAATCCGATAGCATGATTATTTCTGATGAAAAAAGAAAGGAAAATACCCATACTCGGAGGAGGGGGATAATATCATGAATCCAGCAGCAGCTAAACGACTAGACATGCCTGATGTACTATCACGGCTAGGTCACACTCCTGCCTACACCAAAAAAGGCGGTCGAGAACATTGGTATCGCTCTCCATTCAGAAAAGAGAAAACACCCTCTTTTCACATCACCTACAAAAGTGAAAAACAAATGTGGGTCTGGAATGATTTTGGCGAAGGGGCAGGGGGCAATCTCTTGGATTTCTTAATGCGCTACCGCAAAGAAGGGCTAAGCGATGTCCTCAAATATCTTCGCACCACCTATGCCGATCATGGTAACGACAATCAGCAAAATGCGCTTTTCCCTTTTCATCAGAAAGAGGAGCTTGTTCAATCCTTCAATGCACAAAAAGAGCCAAGTACCTCAACGCCTCGTTTGGAATTGGTCAAAGCTTTACCCATTCAAAACACGCTCATTATTCGGTATTTGAAAGAGGTGCGCAAAATACCAAAGAGCATTTTTCAAAAGTACCTTCTGGAAATTCACTATTGGAACAAAGATAAAAACCGAGGCTTTTTTGCTTTTGGCATGAAAAACAATAGCAATGGCTACGAAATTCGTAGTGCTTCCGATCAATATATTTTCAAATCGGTGCTTAACCAAAGAGACATTACCTATACCAAAGGCGGGGCAGGGGGCTTCGATACGGTCAACATCTTTGAAGGGATGCTGGACTATCTTTCAGCTCTCACCTTGCTACGCACCGATCAACTCAAAAACGATAGTATCATCCTTCATTCCACATCCAGCTATCAGCAATGTTTGAAATTTATACAAGAAAAAGGCTATCAACACATCAATACCTTCCTAGATAATGATGCAACGGGACGAAAATGTACCAATCAATTCAAGGACGATTTTGGAGATAAAATCTGTGATCAAAGTGTGCTATTTGCGGATTACGAAGATTTAAACGAAGCCCTCAAAAACAATCCCAATTTATTGCTACCTAAATCACCGCCTCCTATCTCTCCAGCAAGTTTAGAAGTAGAGCCGTGAAGTGCGTCTCTCTACTAAGATGACTTCAAATCAATAATGTCCAATCCTTTAAAAATGATCCGCATTCCTTTTTTGAAAATGAAACCAATCAATCAACTGAAAAACAAAACATCGTGTACACGGCAAATGAAGCACTTCCACTTATTCGATTTTAAAACAGTACAAAGACAGCGGACAAGCAAGATGTACCTATTCTATGAACAGCAAACCTTAGCAAGTCGTAATGAGCCTACTGTATATATGCGCTCCGTGAAAATCCTTTGCTTTTTAGATGTCAAAATAGTTTGCACGCTTTCACAGAGCCTTACCCGATCCGTCAATGACGCAGCCCCTTTGGGGGTAAACGAATTGAATTTTTTTTGGCTGCGCTTATCAAAAAAAAGTTCTAATTCCTGCTATGACCGCTCTGGCAACGCCCTGTTTTTCTAAAAGCGTCATTTTAACAACCAAAAAGAAAGGAAACATACAAATGGCTTACAACAACACAGCAATCATCACAGGAAATATTGGCACGGAAGCTAAGATTATAGAGAACAACGGTAAAACCTTCGCCAGCTTCTCAATCGCTAGTACCGATAGTTACCAAAACGAACAAGAGGAGTGGGTGAAAAGAGATACCGTCTGGCACGATGTACTCGTTTTCTCACCCAGATTGATCGAACAGGTCAAGGCGTTCAAAAAAGGGACACGGCTCAAAGTCACAGGATCAATTTCC
>JBCCRX010000219.1:0-11132 GCA_039201015.1 Bacteroidota bacterium
CTAAATAATTACGTCAACCTACTTAAGTACTTAGACAAAATTAATCTAGCTATTAAACTCGGCAGCATCGCGCTTGCAGCGCTCGCTGCCTCGTGGTGTTTTTGTTGGGCATACAAAATATACTATTTTTTTTTAAAACATTTTATATTTTGTCTGCCCTCCAAACCTCCTCTGCGCGCCGAGCCGAACTGTGTCCGCCTTACCGTGTCCGCTTTAGGCGTGAGGCGATGGCGCGCTAAACGTGACTTAAAATTGTCCGCCTACTTAGGAGTTTCTTTGCATTTTAAATAAGGGGGTTTGAGGGACAAAAAAGGGTTCTTGAAAACCCCTTTTTGTCCCTCACCCCTTATCCATCGCCGTCGAAGACGGCGGCAGAATGTTTTTTTTGAAGCTCGAAATTCTAGGGAGTCTCTCGCTTCTAAAATTTAAAGAACTATTATTGCTGCTCTGTAATTGATGGCAAGATGAGCGGAATTTACGCAACGAAACGAAAGCATCTGGATGAGTTGTAGAAATTTGGGGATGAGTTGTAGGAGGTACTTTTCACCACTTGAAATCAGTTATAACTGATGTTACGCGGGCAGTTGATCCATTACTGCAAAGCGCCGCTTGTTCACTAGATATATAAGTACTTATCGTGAGACAGAAAAATAATTTTATTCCGCTTTCATTCGTAAACATGGACTACGTCTATTTTCAAATTTGGCGGCGTCGAGCCTGCCAAATTTGATGAGGGTTTCTTAAGAGCATGTTTGGAGCATTATCTTCCTGTAAACCAATATTTTACGAACCTGACTTTGAAAATAATCGCTCGTTTATCTCGATAAAGTCGCTATTATTTTCTTCGCCAGAACCGCAAACTACTGATTTACAGTTCAATCCTGCTCCAAACAAGCTCTAAGGGGAAAGAAGCGATTCTCGCTTCTTTCCCCTTAAGAAACCCTCATTCGCTGGGGAGGTGTCGACCTCCTCCCCAGCGAAAATTTACGCTCAGTTAGTATTTATTCCTGCTAAAATGAAATATGATTTAAAGAAATAAGATTACTTACCTACTCAAATATAATCATTCGTTATCACAATAAGGCAGACCTATTTCGTGAGTTCTATACAATACACTAGTGCGTAACATGAATTATACTTCTAGTGCGCTAAAACTTGAACCTTGATGACGAGCCACTTTGAGTTGATCTATCATTTCCAGTATAACAGGCATTTTGGCAAACTCCTTCAAAAGGCCTATCTTTCCTTTTTGCGCAACAACAACAAATAAACATCCAAAATGGAACAAACCGCCAGCCCAAACATCACGCCCGAAAACAAAGCACTTCGAATCAAATTCAATGGCAAAGGCGTCCTTTCTGCCTTAGTGCGAACGATTTTCGATTTTAAAGATTTACCGCAGGGAATGCCGCCGCAGCTCAAAGCCTCCACCCTAGCAGAATGGATCAAAGCCGTTGGTCTTAATGCGCCCAAAGAAAAACAAGCCTTTACGCTTTTGTCCAATAGTTTATTGATTGCTTGTCATCAACAAATTAGGGATCGCATCAGTCAGTCCCACTTGGACAAACAAAAGGGGCTGGTGCTCGGAAAAAAAGCCCTCAAATTTGAAGTATTTGCCAAGCTGGGCGAGAAAGATTACGTTTTTGATTGCGCTTTCCTCAAAAATCCAGCGGCTTTTCCACTCGTTCACGATTTCAAGCCCTTCTACAAAGCATGGCTCAAAAAAACCTTTCCACTTTCCGACGATTACCTCCAAATGCTGCTGGCAGAGCTAGAAGCTTTGTTTGCCAATGCCTTTTACGAGCAACTCAAAAAGCAGCGCACCCAATACGCAGATTTAATTGCTTGGTGCAATGATCCTTTGACCCAAGATTGGGCGAGAAACAATGCACGCCAAGCGTATCAAGTCAACATCAAACAATATTACCTACAAAAAGCACTCGGAGAAGACAGCGTCGCGCTGCCCGATGTCTATATCGAGCCAGACTTCTTGGTGTATGAACGCACCTTTGGTAAAGAAAAACGCGCAAAAATTAGAGCCGCATTTTCGCAGCCACAAAAAGAGCATTTTCTAAGGACGGGCTACGAACATTCCATTCATCATTATCTTTTGCATCATTTCATTCAAGGCAAAAGTGCGGACGCGATCAAGGAGACCAACGAACAGCAACGCCTGATGATCTTGCTGGGGCAGCCAGGACACGGCAAGTCTTCCTTTTGCTACCGCAGCATTTATGATTTAATGAGGGCGGAAGACTTCAATGGCAATGCCTTTTTTATTCGATTGCAGAAGGTGCGAAAAGACGAACTCAAAGATCCGATTGAATTGATGGCTAGCCAATTGCCTAAAGACTTGGATTTTGAGGATTGGATTGATCCCAAATACGCACAAAAAAATGTGGTCTTTCTGGATGGCTTGGACGAAATGTACATGACCAATCTGCTCAGTGATGCGGACGTTCTGGAGTTCATCAGAAGCATCAAAATTCAAGTGGAGCGACGCCCTGATTTATACGTTGTCCTCACTTCCCGTTTCAATTACATCGAAAGCAGTAAAATATACGACGACGCCTTGCTACTTTCCCTCTCTACACTCAGTGTCGCACAGCAAACAGAACTGGCAGAAAATTTCAAAAAGCACTACACGGGTAAAGCCACTCATTTGGATGCCAAGTTGATTGAAGAGTGCCAGAAGTCGAGTGAACTAAAATATGTGCGCGAACTGATCGAATTGCCCATACTGCTGCAAATGATCTTGATTGCGGATGTGGATATCAGCAATCAGACTTCCAAATCTATCATATACGATCGCCTCTTCGATACGGTGCTCGAAAGAAAATGGACGAGAGACCAACGCCTCAAAAAATACAAAAAAGAAAACGATTTTCAGCCGCGTCATCTTCGTGCTTATTTATCCGTACTCGCCTATCACATTTTCAAAAACAACAAAGGCTACCTCAACAAAAGCGAAGTCGAAAATCTGAAAGAAACCCAACCTTTCGTGGACAAACGCCTAAAAATAGAAGGAGAAAAAGAAGACCTAAAATTGGTGTTGAAAGACATCATGACCTCTTTTTATTTGAAAGAAAGCCCAAAATCGGAGCGGGATTTGGAGCGCAACCAAGCCGACAAAGACTACGAATACGCCATCGAGTTTTTGCACAAATCGCTCTACGAATATTTAACTTGTGAATACCTCTGGGAAAGTATAGTCGCCTTTTTTCTTGCGCCCCACGGAAGAGAAAAAGACGAATACCGAGACTACAGCTTGCCGCAAGTGCAAAGCGAGCTGCGGGAGTTGTTTGCCAACATCCGACTATCGAGCGAATTGATGGGCTATTTAAAAGAAATCATCCACAAAAACAGCAAGCAACACCAAAATCTGCAAGCCCGAATGGCGATACATCTATCGGCTTTGCTTCGAGAAGGCTTTTTGGAGGCTTTCGAGCCGCATGATCCCAATCGCAGCCAGCACTACACACCCGAACAGCAAAGCCTAAATGTCTTCCACGCCTTTTGGACGATCTTTGGAGAGCTGGGAAAGCAGGAGTTGAAGCCAGAACAATACAGCTTGGAAGACTGGGACACCTTCGAAGAGCAACAACTGGTGCAACTGGACAAAAAAGACCTACTACAAACCTACCAAGAAGAGCTAGCAGATACGATAGCCGGTTTGGGGCGTACTTTTATTACCGCTCTTAGTAAAGACAAAATAAAAGCAGAGCAAAAGGCATTTCAAGAATATTTGGAGTCATCCGATGCAAAGGCGAGCCAGAGAAGCCAAGTATTTTTGTTGCGCTACGCCATTCGCAAGCAAGGAAAAGCAATAGCACCCCATAAATGGAAAGTCATTCAAAAAAATCCATCTGTTTTTGTTCGTCTTTTAAGACTGATCGCAGCAGAACGACTAGATATGCGCATCAATCTAGCCTACGCCAACTTTTCAAAAGCAGATTTAAGGACTTGGCAAGCCGCTAAAATTAATCTATTCGCCGCATACCTTAGTAACGCAGACCTTAGTAACGCATACCTTAGTAACGCAGACCTTCTAGGTGCAAGGGTAAATGCTAAAGATTGGTTCGAAAAAAATGAAAGTATCCAAGGGATAGCGGTGCTGAAAGAAAAATACCGCCTCAGTGAACAGAAGAAGACTTTTCAGGATCGCTATTTTGGGACATCCGAAGCCTATGATATAGAGGCGCGCTGAGGGCTGGAAGGAGGGTCATCCTCCTAAAGGCAAACCCGTTTTCAAAATGAGGCTTATTTCAAGTTCGCTAGAGGATAGGCAAACTTAGCGTTGCCCCTCATCAAACAAACCTAAATTTTTCAGATATATCCGAAACATTTTCGGATAGAAATATAAATAACTCATGTTACGCAAGCAGTACCTTAGTCTATGTTATTCGCTGATCTCTGAGATTGGCGTATTTTGAATTAGAGTGGCCGTCAAAGCCACTCTAATTCATGAAAATTCTTTCGGAGCGAGCCATATTACCCAACAGAATTATCTTGACTGACTACTAGGGTTAGAAAGGAGAGGATTGAAGCACCAATGACAGGCATCAGCCTCGCACATGAGATGTTAGGCATCAGCCTTAAGGCTGAGCCCGTCATCAAGATTCAAGCTTTACAACTTTAGAATTGTAGCCATAAAAATTTATCAAATAATTGATAATGAGCACTTTGTGCACAATTTCTAACTCCCTGAATTTGTACGCTCACTTATTTGCACTTCTTCACCCCATTTTTAGTTATTTTAGCGTTTCATTTATTGGCTTCAAAATCAAAATACACGCAAAATCACATAATTTATATGATGAATAAATTGACCTTATTCTTTCTAATTGTTACTTCACTAACTATTTCGACCCTGAATGCTCAAATCTCCTGCGATTACAGCTTGCGACTACTCGACCGTTTTGGAGATTCTTGGAATGGCGCGGCACTATTACTGACAATCAATGGCGGCGAGCCAGAAGCCTTTTTCCTTTCCGAAGAAGATGGTGAAGAAGCCACTTTCCCTTTCATCGTCACAGAAGGCGATAGCATCACTTTGGAGTTCTTCTCGGGTTCTTTCGACAGTGAAGTGGCCTACTTTTTGTTGGACGCAGAAGGCAACGAAATTTTTATGGACGGCCCAAATCCTGAAATGGGTATCGTTTTTGAGACTACTGCTGTTTGCCCCGCTTGTCCTGCTCCGCCAGTTAGCGAAATTAGTCTCGACAATATTAGAGCGGAATTTGTAGAAGTCAGTTGGCTAGCACCCGACCCCAACGGCACTTACGTCGTGCGATACGATACAGTAGGTTTTGAACTGGATACAGCGGGGCTTAATGGCACTACCTTAACAACTAGCGGAGACGAGATCAGAATTGAAGGACTAATGGAAAAAACAATGTACGAACTCTATATCGCCAGTGCTTGCGCTAATGGTGATACCAGTCAATTTGCAGGACCAGTACTATTTGAAACGGTTTTCAAAAACGATGTCGGCGTGGTCGCTATTCCCTCACCTGTATCCGATTGTGGCTTGATGAGTGTGGAAACCATAGAAGTCACTTTACAAAATTTTGGTGCCAATCCACAAACCCTGATTCCTTTCAGCCTGAGTATCAATGGCGTGAATGTGGGCGTGAGTATGCCGACCGATGGGGTGTTCACAGGTGTGATTGGTAAAGATAGCACCTTTACAACGGAGTTTGATGTGCAAGCACCTGTAGGGTCGCCAGATCGCTATGAAATACTCGTTTGGACAGAACTGGAAACGGACAGCGATATGAGCAATGATACTTTTGCGGTGACGGTTTTGAGTATTCCGCGAGTAGAGAGTTATCCTTATTTCACCAATCTGGATAATGGCTTTGACGGCTGGCGCGTGGATGAAGAAAACAGTGTCAATGCAAGTTGGGCAGTCGGTAGTCCCAACAATGGCTTGTTAAGACGCGCTGCCAGCGGAACAACTGCTTGGGTAACGGGTTTGGATACGAGCTACAACAACAATGAACTATCTTATTTACTTTCTCCTTGCTACGATTTTTCTAGCCTTACCGAAGATCCCGTTTTGTCTTTTTCCTATTTCATTTCCACGGAAGCTTGTTGTGATGAGGCTTGGGTGGAAGTTAGTTTGGATGGTGGAGAAGTTTGGACAAAAGTGGAAGCTTCTTCGGATGCTAGGAATTGGTATAACGATACCGACAATCAGTGGTGGGACGGAACGGGCAGCAACGATCCTGATTTTACTTCTGACTGGATCAATGCTTCCTCTGCCCTGACTGGTGCGGCGGGTGCTTCGGATGCTTTGTTGCGCTTTGTATTTTCTTCCGATTTTTCTACCACCGCAGAAGGCTTTGGCGTCGATAATATATTTGTCTCTCCACCACTTCAAAACGATTTGGCGGGCGTATCCGTGCGCAATACCGCAGAGGAAGAATGTGGCGCAGCACGTGATGAAGTTGCCTTTACTTTTGGTAATTTTGGAACTGCGCCACAAAACAATTTCAATATTTCCTATCAGGTGAATGGCGGCGAAATTTTTACAGAAAGCGTGAACCAAAGCTTAGCAGCAGGTGCATCCAGAACAGTTGTTTTTCAAGATCCTTTTAATTCCACAGAATTTAACGACTATACCATCTTGGCATGGACTTCTTCCGATAATGAGCAGTTCCTTCTAAATGATACCGCAACTTACTTTTTCACAGCAATCAATACCATTCCATTTGCGGAAGATTTTGAAGATGGCGTACTGCCAGATGGCTGGTCAGTAACCGATGAAAATACGCCCGTCACGGACGGACACGGCGCACCTTCTTTTGTGCTATCGGACAATTTGTGGAGCATTGATCCTTTCTTTGAAGCTACTTCTCCCGTTTTTGGGCCAATAGAAATGGGTGATAGTCTGACCTTCGATTATCGCTACGTTAACTTTGGTGGTACAGTCAATCGCGAAAAAATATTGAGCAGTGGTGATTCGCTTCTGGTACAGCTCTCTATTGATTGTGGTGATAGCTACGAAACGGTACTGAGAATTGATTCTACCAATCACGAAAGCAGCATCACTTTGGCTACCCAAGCGATCTTTTTGGACGAATACGTAGGTGAATCTATTAAAATACGTTTCGTAGCGTTTTGGGGATCGGGCGATTATTTCTTAGATATAGACAATGTTGGGGTCTTACGCTGTCCTGAAACACTAGGTTTGAGTGCGAACGTGCAAGATGAAACCAGAAGCGGTTCGGCGGACGGTAGTATTTCTATTGATCCGACCGAAGGCGTCGGTCCTTACACTTACAAATGGGACAATGGCGCAACCACCAAAGGCATTTTCATGCTAGAAGGCGGCACTTACACAGTCACGGTCAATGATGCTTTTGGTTGTACGGATGAAATTACGGTAGAGCTTAGAACGATTACTTCCGTAGAAAATATGGAAGCCATTGAACACATTTCGCTTGCGCCAAATCCAACGAATGGCATTGCCAATTTAGCGGTTCAGTTCAAAAATGCAAGGCAAGCACAAGTCGCTTTATTTAATGCACTAGGGCAACAACTGATTGAACTACCCACTCAAAACACCAGCACTTTGCAGCACACTTTCGATCTTTCTGCCTACAGCGAAGGGATGTATTTTGTTCAAATACGGCTGGAAGATCGAGTACATATAACGCGCTTGCTCTATTTGAAGGAATGATTGCTTTATTTGGAAGATACTTTTGAATTGTCTTCCAAGCTTCACTACGTCCAAAAAAATTAAACAAATCAATATGCGTCAACAAATTGCAGCGGGAAACTGGAAAATGAATACCACCTACCAAGAAGGTATTGCATTAGCGAAAGCAGTAGCTACGGGAAAAAGTCCCGATGAAGTACAAATTATACTCGGAACGCCCGCCATATATTTGGCAGAACTCAGCCAATTACAAGGGCTTGCTATCGCTGCCCAAAACTGTCATCAAGCAGAAAAAGGGGCCTACACGGGTGAAATTTCTGCGGATATGATCGCTTCTACGGGAACAACTCACGTCATTCTAGGGCATTCAGAACGCCGAGCATACTATGGCGAGAATGATGCTTTGATCGCAGAAAAAGTCAAATTGGTCTTGGCTAAAGGTTTGGTTCCTATTTACTGTTGTGGTGAGCAATTGCCGACACGAGAAGTAGGGCAGCAGAATGAAGTCGTGGAAGGACAAATAAAAGAGGGCTTATTTCACCTTGATACAGGAAATTTTTCCAAAGTTATCATCGCTTATGAACCTGTTTGGGCAATTGGTACGGGCGTTACGGCTTCTCCTGCACAAGCACAAGAAATGCACCAGCACATTCGTAAATTGATCGCCGAAAAATACGGGCAAACCACGGCGGAATCCACGAGTATTCTATATGGAGGCAGCGTGAAACCAGCCAATGCCAAAGAGATTTTTGCGCAACCTGATGTAGACGGTGGTTTGGTGGGTGGCGCATCCTTGAAGGCAGATAGCTTTCTAGCAATTGCGAATAGTTTTTAGCATTACTTTCAGTGTATTTTTCCAATAGCAATCAACAGCAGAAACCATGGCAAATACAGAAAATTTTATTCCCTATCCTGCTCAAGATTTTTCATCCGAAGAGATGACGCATCGCAGTCAGGACTTTTATGACTATATGAAGCAGCGTCGTTCTTTACGCATATTTTCAGATCGTCCAGTTCCTAAAGTGGTCATTGAAAATATCATTATGACGGCTTCCTCTGCTCCTTCGGGTGCGCACAAACAACCTTGGACTTTTTGTGCCGTAAGCAGTCCTGAAATCAAAAAGACGATTCGGCAAGCAGCCGAAAAAGAAGAATACGAAAATTATCACGGCAGAATGTCGGAAGAATGGTTAGAGGATTTAGTGCCTTTCGGAACGGATTGGAACAAGCCTTTTCTGGAGATCGCGCCTTGGCTTATTATCATTTTCAAAAAAGCTTACGACATGGATGCTGCGGGCAATAGAGAAAAAAATTACTACGTGAATGAATCGGTAGGCATCGCGGCGGGTTTTTTACTGACTGCCATTCATCAAGCAGGTTTGGTGGCTTTGACCCACACGCCGAGCCCAATGGGATTTCTACAAAAAGTACTCCATCGTCCTAAAAACGAACATGCTTTTTTACTGATTCCTGTTGGCTACGCCGCCGCAGATGCAAAAGTGCCAGACATTGAGCGAAAGAAAGCAGCAGACGTGATTGTGTATTACTAAATGCATACTAGAAACATTTCCAAATTACAATGAAATCCAACGTACGTTCTGCTCAAATTGGTTTGATTCTCGGACCTGTCCTTTTCTTTGCCACGCTCTTTTTCTTTCATCCAACGGGACTTTCTAAAGAAGCCAATGCGGTGCTAGCAACTACGCTGTGGATGGCAACTTGGTGGATTACAGAAGCTCTTCCCATCAGTGTGACGGCACTGCTACCAATTGTACTTTTCCCTTTGGCAGGTGCTTTGGATATCAAAAGTACCACTGCTGCTTTCGGACATAAATATATCTTTCTGTATATGGGCGGATTCGTCATCGCTATTGCCATTGAGCGGTGGAATCTACACAAACGAATTGCCCTGAACATTATTAATTTCATTGGTGCGGATGTATCTAAAATTATCTTAGGTTTCATGCTTGCCACGGCTTTCATGTCCATGTGGATTTCTAATACCGCCACTTCTGTGATGATGCTGCCGATTGCGATGGCGATTATTGTCCAATTGAAAGACAATCCAGCCACCAAAGAAAATGAAACCTTAATTTTCGGAAAAGCCTTAATGCTCGCAATTGCTTACTCCGCTTCCATTGGAGGCATCGCTACCTTGATTGGAACCCCTCCCAATTTAGTGTTAGCGGGCATTGTAGAAGAATTGTATGGCATAGAATTGTCCTTTGCACAGTGGTTCAAATTTGGATTGCCTATATCGCTGGTGCTGCTTTTTATTTGCTGGCAATATTTGACCAAAAGTGCATTTACCTTTACGCAAAATGAATTTCCTGGCGGACGTGCAGAAGTCAAACGGCTGCTCAAGAGCTTGGGAAAAATGGGTTATGAAGAAAAAATAGTCCTAAGCGTTTTCATACTCACTGCTTTTTTGTGGATTGCTCGTTCTTTCCTACAAAAATTCCTGCCCGCGCTGGACGATACCATCATTGCGATATTTTCGGGTATTTTGTTGTTTCTTTTACCTACTCAGCAAGCAGACAGAAAGATTATCACTTGGCAAGAAGCGGTTAAAATGCCTTGGGGTGTGATTTTGCTGTTTGGCGGCGGCATGGCTTTAGCGGAAGGCTTCAGAAGCAGCGGACTAGCAGCATGGATTGGTACTCAAATGACTTTACTGCAAGGGTTGAATGTTTTGTTACTCCTCGTTTTCATCATTGCTGCTGTCAACTTCCTCACCGAAATTACTTCCAATTTAGCGACAACTGCTATGCTATTGCCCATTCTTGCACCAATGGCGTATTCGCTTGGTATTCATCCCTACACACTAATGGTGGCGGCTACTTTAGCAGCGTCCTGTGCTTTCATGCTGCCCGTCGCCACGCCTCCCAATGCCGTTGTCTTTGGCTCAGGCTATTTGCGCATTTCCGATATGGTGAAAACGGGTATTTGGATGAATCTCATATCCATCTTATTATTGACGCTAATGGTTTATTTTGTATTGCCGCTGCTGTGGGGAATTGATTTGAAGAGCTTTCCAGTAGATTTTGAATAGAGAAAGAAGCCGTTAGACTCGAAATGTCGCAAGCTAGATTTGCTACATCTCAAACATTTAGTAGATTTACACTAGGTACACTGTAAACTAAGTTTGTTTTAATTTTGAGAAGCAAGAAATTCCTTAGAATTTCGAGCTTCAAAAAACTTATCTGCCGCCGTCGAAGACGGCGGCAAATAAGGGGTGAGGGAGAAAAAAAGATTTTAGAAAAATCTTTTTTTCTCCCTCAAACTCCCCCATCTAAAATGCAAAGAAACTTAGTTTACAGTGTACTAAGTACACTGTAAACTAAGTTTTATATGATTTTTCAAGGGGAGTTTGAGGGCGAAAGATGATTTTTGTAAAATCGTCTTTCGCCCTCATCCCCCTTTCCGCGCCGCCTTCGGCGGCGCAGGGATTTTTTTTGAAGCTCCA
>JBCCRX010000220.1:0-11130 GCA_039201015.1 Bacteroidota bacterium
AGGCAATGAAACACCAGATACTCGTCTGAAAGATTGGCTCGATCCAGAAGGCTTGGGCTTGACGCGTCTCAAGGGCATGTACAAAACAGATTGTGATCGGCAAATTCGTCCTTCCGTTTTTCAAGAACTGATATGTGCTAGAGACACAGCAAGCTATCTGTTGAACTTGGATGCAGGTCTGGATGATAGCATTACATTGAGTTTAAGAAATTTACCCGATAGTATCCCCTTTTCTTTTCAACGAGTTGATAGCCAACAAATAGAATTGCTTATTTTTGATGCGTCCGCTTTAATCAATCAAGCACGTATTTTTCAAGTGATTGCTAGCGATAGTAGCTTTCAAACTGAAGTCAATTTGAAGTTGACGGTGCTCAGCGATAGCTTATCTGCGGTTGATTTATTGCTTCCTGAAGACGAATCGCCTAGCGTCTCCACCAGTCCGACTTTTAGTTGGCTGGCCAATTCCCCTGAACTCCGCTATCGTTTTCAGTTGAGTACGGATAGTACTTTCAGTACGATTGCTTTGGATTCTTCTGGACTCTCTAACGAATTTCTTAATGTTTCTGATTTAGTGCCTTCTTCCAATTACTATTGGCGGGTAAGGGCAAGCAGTCCATGTAGTGAAGGCGAATGGTCTGATGTTTTCAGTTTGACTACGGCAAGTTGTCGCACCTACCGCTCTAGTGATGTTCCTGTCAATATCAGCGCAGGTGGACCGAGGTCTTATACCTCCGATTTGGTGGTAGAAGAACAAGGCAATATAGCGGATGTGAATGTGATTGCTTTAAAAGGCATCCATACCTGGATCAGCGATCTCCAATTTGATTTGGTAAGTCCAAGTGGGACGCGCGTCACTTTAATGGATCGTATATGTTTGGATGAACGGAATTTTGATATTCAGTTCGATGATGAAGCCGAAGCAGCACGACTGCCTTGCCCACCAAGTGACGGATTGGTTTATCAGCCTAGTGGAAGCTTATCCAGTTTTGAAGGTGAATTTACGAAAGGGACTTGGCAGCTTTCTTTTCGAGATCACCAAGCACAAGATGGCGGACAACTGCAAGAATGGGGCATCGAACTTTGTGAAGTCAGCAAGCAATTCGATATTGCCGTGTTGCTTTCTCAAGATAGTTTTCTGCTGTGTGAGGAGGACAGCATCAATTTATCTGTTGAAATAGGAACAGATTTTGAATTGGCGGGGCTGAGTATTTTTCTAGAAAGTGCGCCAGGACTGATTACAAGCAGCATCACGCCTTCCGAAGAAAATGATCGCATGGGCATCATCGCGCTTTCTCAATTGGATTTATTATCGGATGGCATTTACAATATTGCGGTGGTAGTGGATGATGGAACTTTTGTTAGTAGAGCAAATTTGAGGCTAGAAATTTTGTCTTTGCCTGCCGTTAATTTGGTGCGCCCCGAAAATGGGACAACTGCTTTAAAAGTGGACGAAGGACTGTTTGAGTGGAATGGTATTGGTCAGATAGATCGCTATGAATTGCTTGTAGCGACGGATTCGCTCTTTTCCAATATCGTTTATCAAGAAACGAGTAGCAATACCTTTTTCGGTACTGGAGATAGTTTGCTCTCCAATCAAAACTATTACTGGCAAGTCCGTGCGCAGAATAAATGCGGTGAAGTTCAATCCGACCTCTTTCAATTTCTGACGGAAACCGTCGTCGCTAGCAAAAATATCTTTTCTTTCGACTACAAAATTTATCCAAATCCAACGGGCGATGTGCTTTGGATTGAATTAGAGCCTTCCGACGCACAACTGGAATTGTACAGCAATGATGGGCGACTACTGATGCATCGTCATTTTAAAGAACGCATGAATTTGGATTTGAGCAGCTATCCGAGTGGAATTTATCAATTGAGATTGGTGACGAAAAAAGGCAGTGTGGTGGAGAAAGTAGTAAAAGAATAACTGCTGCTATTTTCAAACTAAACGACCACTCCCTAGAAGTAGGTGCTTATTCAGTACCGTGTAAACTACTTTGTATTTTAGATAGGGGAGTTTGAGGGAGAAGAAAGGGTTTTTTTCTAAAACCTTTTTTCTCCCTCACCCTTGTTTGCCGCCGTCTTCGACGTCGGCAGATAGGTTTTTTGAAGCTAGGAATTCCTCGCTTCTCAAAATTAAAATAAACTTAGTTTACAGTGTATCCCGTCATCGTCTAAAAACTATTCGGATGCTTGTAGTCAGTGCGAAAGTACTAGATTAAAATTGCTCTTCGAAAATGGTCAAACCATTCACAATGCTTCTTCATGAATTTCAAAAATAAAGTCAAAGCCTTGCTGAAAGAACAGGAAGCCTTCATACAGCAGAAAAATACGCCTCAAGAAGGTGGAAATGGTGTTTATACGCGCTGGAAAAATCCAGTGGTGACGGCTGCCCACGTGCCTGTTTTTTGGCGGTATGATCTAAACGAACGCAGCAATCCTTTACTGCTAGAACGACAAGGCATCAATGCAACTTTCAATTCTGGTGCTATATTTTGGGAAGGAAAGTATTTGCTCGTTGTTCGAGTAGAAGGCAATGACCGAAAGTCTTTTTTTGCAGTAGCAGAGAGTCCAAATGGTATTGATAATTTCCGATTCTGGGATTATCCGATACAACTGCCCGAAACGAAGCAAGCCGATACGAATGTGTATGATATGCGACTGACGAAGCACGAAGATGGCTGGATATATGGACTGTTTTGTACAGAACGAAAAGACCAAACGCAGCCCCACAATATCTCCGCAGCGGAAGCCCAATGTGGCATCGCGCGCACTAAAGATTTCATACATTGGGAGCGATTGCCCGATTTGATTACGTATTCTGGTCAACAGCGAAATGTCGTTTTGCATCCCGAATGGGTGGACGGAAAATACGCGCTTTACACTAGACCACAAGATGGATTCATCAGTGTGGGAAGCGGCGGTGGCATTGGTTGGGGACTGAGCGAAAGCATGGAAGAAGCGGAAATTAAAGAGGAGCACATTTTAGATAGCAAAGTCTATCATACGATCAAAGAAGTAAAAAATGGACAAGGCCCAACGCCTATCAAAACAGAAAAGGGTTGGTTGCATTTAGCCCACGGCGTCAGAAATACTGCTGCAGGTTTGAGGTATGTCCTTTATCTTTTCTTGACCGATTTAGAGCAGCCATGGAAAATCATACAAGCACCCGCTGGACATTTCATTGCACCGCAAGGCACAGAAAGAGTAGGCGACGTCTCTAATGTCGTGTTCAGCAATGGCTGGATCGTCAATGAACGGCAAGAAGTCTTCATTTATTATGGTTCTTCCGATACTAGAATGCACGTAGCAACTACAAGCATTACCCGCCTGTTAGATTATGTCGAAAATACGCCACCCGATGGTTTGCGCTCGGCAGCTAGTGTGGCGACTAGAACAGCACTCATTCAGCGAAATCTGGAGTTGTTGAAAGCATTTGAATCTTAGTGGAAAAGATTAATCCATAGCTTTCGATTTACAGCACAAAAGTACTTGTTCTTTGTTATGACCTTGAGCAAGCGATACAAGGAATTAATAGGTTCGCCCAATTATTGCTTTTTGTAATTTTCAATTCTTAATCATCCATTTTCACTTTGGCGATCATACTGAGGAATACCAAGGAGTAGAAATCTCCATAAGTAACTCATGTTACGCAAGTAGTACCTTAGTCTATATTACTCGCTGATCTCTGAGATTGGCGTGTTTTGAATTAGAGTGGCTTCGACTTGTCTGCCTCAGGATGACAGCCGACGATTTGTAAACAAGTGGCACTTTGTGTCGTTTGCAATTTGGTGTTTTGCGTAACATGAGTAAGTAATATAAATATGGAAAAATTTATCAACGACCTTTGGGAAAATCTACAAAGTTACTACGATGAAATTATAGCCCTACTACCAAAGCTACTAATTGCCATTATCGTGTTCTACTTGATCTGGTTCATCGCTAATCGAACCCGAACTTTTGTAGTGAGACGCTTAAGTAGCAAAATGGATGACCCATTGTTAGCTAGATTTCTAGGCAGAATGGTGAGGTTGACAGGCATCGTGCTTGCTATAATGATCGCCTTGAAAATCATAGGTTTGCAAGACATCGCAGCGGGTTTATTTGCGGGAGCGAGTTTCAGTGCCGTCGTGATTGGTTTTGCCTTCAAAGATATAGGAGAAAACTTCTTAGCGGGTATCATATTAGCTTTCAACCGCCCTTTCAGAATAGGCGATACAGTAGAACTAGATGGAGAACAAGGCGTTGTGGTGACTTTGAATATGCGAACTTCTCACATCAAGACTTTTGATGGAAAAGACGTTTACATTCCAAACGCCAACATCATTAAAAATCCTGTGATTAACTACACGATTGATGGATTTTTGAGGCAAGAATTTGTAGTTGGATTGGACTACGGCGAGGACGTCAACAAAGCCATCAATATTATCATTGACACCATAGATTCCGTAGAAGGAATTTTGAAAGAGGACAAAAAAACAACAGTTTTCATCAGTAAAGTCAACACCAGTACCCTTGACCTCACAGTGCAATATTGGTTGGATACTTTTGATTCTAAATACTCTGGGCTGGCTTTGAAAACAGAAGCTATTGATAAAGTATTGAAAGCATTGGATGAAGCGGGCTATTATTTGCCTGGCAATGTAATTGAGATGAAGAATTACAAAGCAGGGAAAGTGCATCTGTCAAATCAAGTGGCTACGCAGAACTGAGTAATTCAACAACAATTCTCATGATGGATACTAGTACACTGTAAATTAAGTTTCTTTGTATTTTAGATAGGGGAGTTTGAGGGAGAAAAAAGGGTTTTAGAAAAACCCTTTTTTCTCCCTCAACCCTTTTTCGCCGCTGTCTTCGACGGCGGCAGATGGGTTTTTTAAAGCTCGAAATTCTAAGGAATTTCTCGCTTCTCAAAATTGGAAGAAACTTAGTTTACACGGTACTAGTAAAAAAGGACAAAAGACTTTTGAAGTTTAAGCTAGAATGCACTGTATTCAACACTTTTGAGTTTGAAACTTCAAAAGTCTTACCTACGAGAATCGAGGAATTGCAAAAATTGTCAAAGGATCAAACTAGCTTTTTGCTCATTTGATGTATCTTCATTTACGGAACAGTAAATTTTGGTGAGCAACTTAAAATTGTGTGATTGCTAGAGCACACCCTAATACAATCACACAATACTGTTTTATTTACGATAATAACAGAAATAAGATATGATAATTTTTAACTTTGTTGTTCGGATAATATTCGATTGGCAACATCTAATATTTTTGTATCGGCAAGACTCACGATACCGCCATTCGGTCCAGGCTGGACGTGTTTGCCAGTCGTAGTGCCTTCTTTAAATTTACTAGCTCCAAAATAATTGCGCACCGTCTGTTCACTAATATTTAGTTCCTCTGCAATTCGTGCCACACTTCCAGTTGGCAGCCGGTGTTTGATAGACCGCAATTCTTCAAATGTAATATTCATAGCAAATGATTTAGTTAAGAAATAAGGTTTAGATTATGCAATGGCTATTGGTCTGATTTAATTATTTCACGTTTCTTGAGCGATTGGCATTTGGCTGTTAGTCAGGAACATCAAGCTCGTAATTTCTGTTTTAAGAGTCTTGTTTTCAAAAAGTCTAAGATAAGAAGCTATTTTTTTTGCCTTCCCATTCATTCTGAAAGTTAGTTTTTTTTCAGAAAAACAGAAAATTTATTTCTTAAAAAATAAAAGCACTATGAAAAATTTTTGTGGAGGTGAGGTCTAAGTACAGAGGAGATTTTTTTATGCTTCCTGCACTTGTTCCCAGTAATTTTCGTGCGCCAAAGACCTGAAATCAACAGGTAGCACACTAGAGATACCGCTTTGGTTGTGTACGCCATAAATCGTATCTACTGCCGCCATCGTGAGCTTGTTGTGGGTCACAATAATAAATTGAGAGTCCTTAGAAAATTTGCGAATAATGTTGTTGAATTTCTCAATATTGGCATCATCCAAAGGGGCGTCCACTTCATCAAAAATGCAGAAAGGCGCGGGTTTGAGCAGGTAGAGTGCGAAGAGTAGTGCCGTAGCGGTCAAGGTTTTCTCACCACCCGAAAGTTGGCTGATCGTTTGGGGGCGTTTCCCTTTTGGTTTGGCAACGATTTCAATTTTGGAATCCAAGGGATGTTCTGGATCAAGCAGAATCAAATCACAGATATCGTCTTCCGTGAATAGGCTTCGGAAAGCCTCTATGAAATACAAGCGTGTTTGCTCGAAAGCAGCAATAAATTGAGTGGTGGCGGTGTCTTCTATTTCTTTGATCGTTTCCAATAAATGTTCCTTTGCCTTCAAAATATCGTCCCGCTGCTGCGTGATGCTGTCGTGTCGTTCCTTGATTGCGTCGAAAGCTTCCACTGCCATTGGATTGATTTCTCCATAGTTGTCCAAGCGGCTTTTCAGGCGATCTACTTTGGCTTGCAGTTCTTCGGATTGGAGTGCTGTTCTTACTTTTTGGGTGCTGATAAGTTCGTTAATATCTATTTCAAATTCAATGCGTAAGCGTTGAGCCAGCGAACTAATTTTATACTTTACATCACTGAATTTTTCTTTCAATTGATTGATTAAAATTTGGCTGTTTTGCTGTGCTTTTCCTTTGAGACGACTTTGTTTTTCAAGTCCGTTGATGTGTTCTCTTGCCTGAAAATAGCTTTGCTCAAATTCCGTCAATGCACCCGAGCGCGCTTTCTTTTCCTCGTAGGCTGCCAATAACTTTTCTCCAAAAGCCAGAATTTCTTCTTGCAAAACATCCAGTTCTTCTACTGCTTGCTTTTGCTTCTTTTGGCTTTGCTGCAAACTGCTCTGGTTTTCTTGCAATTGTTTTTCGCGGAAATTGAGTTCTTGCTGTAGTGAATTGACTCGATTTTGTTGCCGAATGTAGCTGATGTTTTTTTCATTGAAAGCAGCATTTGCCTCACTCAAAGCAGCCGCAATACTTTGGAAAGAACTATCGGCTTGCGCAATTTCTGATTTCACAGATTGGACGGCTTCTTGTCTTTCGCCCAATTGATCCACTAATTCAAGATTGCTTTTCTGTAATGTCTCTATCTGCTGCTCTGCTTCTTGAATTTTCGTCTGTACGCCTTTCAAAAAGCCTTGAAAATTTTCTAAACGCGAATCAACGGCTGCCCGTTTTTGCAGCAACTGATTAATGCTTCGATTGACGCTTTGTATATCGGATTCTTGGTTTTGTTCTTTTTGCAAAGCTGCCAACTGATCTTTCAAATTGTAGCTTTCGGAAGTTTTTTGATCGGCTTGTCGTTCCAGTTTTTTGATGTCGGATTCCAGTAGTTCTAAATTCTTTTTCCGCCCAATTTTTTTACCTTCAAATAAACCCACCGAACCACCCGATAAGACATACTTTTGTCTAGCTAATCGCCCCGATTGTGTCAAAACAATGAAGTCCGAATTACTCAACTGATTGACGCCTTCATCTTTATCCACCAAGACCACTTTTTCCAATAAATAATTGCACAGATTGTAGTATTTTGCCTCCACTTGCACTAAGTCTATCGCCGCTTTGGCATTGGCTTGTAAAGTGATAGGCGGCGCGTAATCTTTGAAGGCATCCAAAATAAAAAAGTTGGCTTTTCCTTTCTGTGCATTGCTCAATAACTTAATGGCCGAAAGCGCATCTGCCTCATTCTGTACCACATAATAATTCAGTACATTTTCTAGGTAGTTTTCAATAGGAATACGGTATTCTTCTTGCACATAGATGAGGTCGGATAGGAGAGGAGCGTTGGATTTCCAGTTTTTCGGATTGCTCAAAAAGCGAATGGATTCGGGAAAGCCCTCAAAATTATCAATCATGCTTTTGGTCAGTTGAAATTCATTGCGCTTAGCATCCAATTTTCGATTGATGCGGCTTTGTTTTTGGCGTAGGGCTTCCACTTTGGCGTTCAGCGCTTCGATCTTTTTGTTGCACTGCTGCTTCGCAAATTCGAGTTGTTGCAATTGAGTTTGTTGGCTGTCTTGCTCGCTTTCGATATCCGTCAATTCCAATTGCAATTGCCCGATTTGACCGCTGCGCTGCTCCATTTCCATTTTATTGCGCGTGATCTCTTGCTCTAGGCTTTTGACTTGATTGGCATTGATTGCTCTTTGTTTTTCCAATTCAAAAATGGCTTGTTCTGCTTTTTGCTGTTGCTGCAAAACAACTTCTCTATTGTCTCTTAAATTGCTATGTTTTGCTTGAATGCGTTTCTTCTCCGCCTCTGCTGCTTCTAATTGCGTTTCCAGTTCTGCTTCTACTCGTTTTTCTGCATTCAAATCGGTTCGATGGCGTAGAATTTCCTCTTCTAACTGCTCCAAACGAATTTTTGTACTTTCGATTTGCTGTGCTAGTTGACCCTGATTTTGTTTTAAGAAGCTAATCTTTTGCTGCGCGATTTTTTTGTCGTTTTCCATGCCTCTGATGCGACCAACAAAACTATTCAAATCGCGCTGTCGTTCAGAAAGGGCTTTTTCGCCGTCTAGATTTGCTTTTTTCTCTGCTTCCAGTTGGGCTTCTAGTTGTCGCACTTCCACTTCCAGTCCTCGATATTTGTCACTCTCTTGTTCCAACTGATTTTTTAGTTCGTGATGCTGCTTTTTGTGTTGCCGCATCTTCATCAAAGCCAACTCAATGCTAAGTTCTTTGTATTGATCTTTCAACTCAAAATAGCGTCGCGTGCGTTTGGCTTGCTTTTCCAGTGTTCCGAGTTGTCCCGCAATTTCGTGCAGCAAGTCTTCCACACGTTCTAAGTCTGCGCTTGTGTTTTTGAGTTTATTGAGCGTTTCGCGTTTCCTGATTTTATACTTAGAAATACCCGCCGCTTGCTCAAACATTTTACGTCGCGCATTGTCTTTATCCGCCAAAATATCATCCACCATGCCCAGCGCAATAATAGCATAAGAATTAGAACCGATGCCCGTGTCTAAGAAAAGAGAAGTGATGTCTTTTAGTCGGCAAGGCACATTGTTCAAGCGATATTCGCTTTCTCCTGTGCGATACAATAGGCGAGAAATGGAAACAGTATTATAGTCGGTAGGCAATAAGTTTTTGGTGTTCTCGAAGGTGAGCGTCACTTGTGCTAGGCCACTTTGTTTTTTGCCTTTAGTACCATTAAAGATAACGCTCGACATCTGATCCAAGCGCAACTCTTTGCTCTTTTGTTCACCCAACACCCAGCGAATGGAATCTACGATATTCGACTTGCCCGAGCCATTTGGCCCCACGATGCCCACCACATCTTCCTTGAAATGTATGACCGTCTGATTGGCAAAACTCTTGAATCCCTTTACTTCTAATCGTTGTAATCGCATGAAGTTGCTGCTTCGATTTTAGCGGAGGGCGAAGATAGGGAAATTTTTTATTGGTGGATTTGGAAATTTTGAGATTTGCCTTACCTCCGAGCTTTGCACAAGCTCGGAGGTAAGGCAAATCTCTTCTGATTTGCTAAATCTCAAAGATTTAGTAAACCTTGCGCTCGTGACTGTAGCTCTGTCGATATGAAGTAATTGTTTGAGTTTGCTGCTTGAGGTTATGCCACAAATAGTGCTAAAACGCCAATCCAACGGATAAAGTCAGAATATTTCCTTTGCCGTTGAAGTCGAAATCTTCATTGAACGTATCCGTCAGTCCAAAATCATAGACGATATCCAGCGTCACGATGCCTATATCCATCCCCAGTCCTGCTGCCGCACCAAAATTGATGTTCCGATAATCATCCACATCGAATAAAAAGTCATTGTCATCCACATTGAGCGGGAAAAGTCCCACTACACCAACTTGCGCACGCAGCCCAAATTGATCGTTTTGGATAAAGGAAGTTCCTAACATCAATGGCACTCTAATGCTCTGTAAACGAATGTCTTCTCTGATGAAATCCAGCGGACCTTCATCCACAAATTCTGCTTGCAGAGCATAATAATGTACACCAGGTTGCAAAAAAATTGCATCTCCAATTCTTACATCTAAACCTAGGTGGAAACCAGCTTTGCCGTCGGAAGAAAACGCTCCTTCTTCTCCACTGATGTCATAAATATTGATGCCTGCTTTTGGATTAATGGTGATGCCCTGTGCGTAGGTACTGCCCACGCAGATGAGGGCAAAAAATAAACTGCTCAGTATTAATTTTAGATTCATTTTTATATTAATTTTACTGAAATGAAAGCCAAGCACTCAAGATTAATTTCTATTTAATTTTCCTTTGTTGGCCTGGTTTTTCAATTCTTCATTCGCGATAATCGCCACCTTCACTCTCCTGTTTTGCTGACGACCAGTTTCTGTATCATTGCTAGACACAGGCTGCATTTTGCCATTACCTCTAAAAAGCCTCTCCCCAAGTTCCCGTAAATACAAAATCTTTCTGATCTTTTCGAGAACGCGCTTGTTGCTCTTGCTTTTGTAAATCCTCTGAAAGCGTTTCCGCATTACCGCCATAGAAGCCAAGAGCAATTGCCGTTGTCACGTGATAATCTTCTGGTACATCAAATGCTTTGTGTGCTGCTTTCCAGTCCACACCTGCCATTTGGTGCAAGGCGATCCCCATACTTTGCGCTTGAATACTAAGTGTAGCTACGGACAGTCCCAAATCGTGCATGGCATGAAAGTTATTATCACCTTCGTCCGTAGTTTTCTTGTAGGCGGTCAGCATAAGAACGGGACTAGTTGCCCAAGACTGATTGAAATCCGAGAGACAGTCAAATATTTTTTGATAAGTTTCTGTTCCTTTCCGTGCTACGATGTATCGCCACGGTTGCCGATTGAAAGAACTCGCCGCCCAACTCGCTGCTTCAAATAGTTGTCTCAATTCTTGCTCAGTAGGTTCAATATCGCTGAAAGTCCTTGGACTCCAACGATCTTTTAATAATTGCAAAATGGGATAATCCGTTTGTGCTTCTTTTTTAGTTTGGGCAATGCTTGCCGTCTCCATCTTTCTAAATTTTTTTTGTTAAACAAATATTGCTAAAAAGTACTAAGTAGTCATGCAAAATTGATAGAGTAAGATATGTCATATTTTCATGTCTGAAAACCCCTGCTAGTCATTGATATTCAGATGTTTAGTAAAAGTAAATATGACATATCTAGTTTCTTAAAACAACGATTAAATTTGCACG
>JBCCRX010000221.1:0-11083 GCA_039201015.1 Bacteroidota bacterium
ATCATATGGGCGTCACGCCTCACGCCTGAGGCGGACACGGTTAGGCGTGAGGCTGACGTCCTTCTAAACGAAAACAAACGAAATTTAATAGTTGGCGATATCTTTCTAAAGATACTCGACCAAATGAAATCATTTAGAGCCGAGCATTTTTTCAACGCCAAGTGAGGGAAAAATAGCCATTTGCAGTCCGATTATCAATTTCCAAACAAGCTCTAACCTTTTAATTAGGCGTACCTTCATATATGACCTTTGAAGGCGGTCTTCCTAATCAAGTTCCTAATTTAATACCCAAATAAATCGCCCCTAAGCAAAGCAGTAAACTAAAACCAATGTTGGCTAAGCCGAGAAAGACAGAACCGCTAGAAAGAAGGGAAAAGGTTTCGGCAGAAAAAGTAGAGAAAGTACTGAATCCGCCACAAAATCCCGTCGCGAAGAGTAGTGAATAAGTGCTAGACAAAGCACTTTTCTGACTCAGCGCAACTAAATAGCCCAAGACAATGCAACTTAAAATATTGGCTAGCAGTGTAGCGTAAGGAAAAGTAAAATGATAAGATTTCATCCAACTGGCGATGCCATAACGACATAGACTTCCTAGACCGCCACCAATAAAGACAAAAAGAAAATTCATTTTTTGTTCGTTTGATTCCATCAACAGATTGACCACCCAACAGTTCAACAATTCCAACACCGTCATGCGTATAATATCTGGAACATTCAAAGGGAGACGCTTTTATCCACCTGCCGATAAATGGCCCACTCGACCGACTACGGACTTCGCTAAAGAGGGCTTATTCAACATCTTACAAAATCGTATTGACTTTGAGGAAACAAAAATGCTGGATCTATTTGGAGGAACGGGTAGTCATACCTACGAATTTATATCTCGTGGATGCAAAGACGTGACCTATGTGGACAAATTTTCTGGCTGTATTCGATTTGTGAAAAAGACCGCAAAAGAGCTAGACATCACAGATTTCATTCGCATATTTAGGATGGATGTATTCAAATTTATTCAAAATACCAACGAACAATTTGATTATATTTTTGCTGGACCACCTTATCCATTGCCTATTTTAGATACTATTCCCAATGAAATTTTTAAGAATGACTTGCTAGCCGCAGAAGGTCTATTTGTATTGGAACACAATCCCAATCACGATTTTGAACACTATCCTCGTTTCCAAGAAATTAGAAATTATGGAAAAACCATGTTTAGCTTTTTTAGATAATATTCAGAAAACAACTTACCTTTATTGCTCTATCATCTGTCCTTTTTCCCTTCCTTAAACAAATTAGTCGTGTACGAAGATTTTAAATAAAAAAAATTAAATCTGAATAAAGCTCCTGAAATCGCTCAACAAGTATGTCTAACAAATTTGTGTTTCCGTCCGAAGAAAAAAAACTTAAGCATACTTGTTGAACGATTTTTAAGCGCTATTCAGCATTGCTTTGAACTAAATGTTAAAAATTTCAAGACTTCGTACACGCCTATAAATAAATTGAGCATGACTGACGGAGTATCACACTACTTCAAGTACATCTCTAATTTACACATATCACTGAACTATTGACTCAATCAACAAACAATGAAACAGAAATCCACTCTATTGATACTAGCGTTTTGTCTATCAGTCTCTTTTCTTTTTGCGCAAAGCAGAAACTGCGATCCAGTTGTACTTACAGGGCAAGAGGCTTCTTGCATCTTAGGGGAAATGCCCGATGATATTGTCGCTTTTAGGTATAATACTGCTGCCGGATGGACGCAAATTCCAGTTCAGATAGATGAGCGAGTTCTTTTAGATGTTGTCCAACCCTTTGACTCCCTAGAATTGGAAAATTCAAGAAATCAGGGACAAGAGTGCTTGCGTTTTTCTATTGAAGATGTGGAATGGAATGTCTTATTCTACGCCGATGCAGAAACCCACACAGGAGCAGATACTGCTGCGGTATTTGATGAAGATGATGAACTGCTCTTCATGTACACCGATATTGGCAGCAAGTCACAGGCACAGAGCTACCCCAATGGAACGCTAAGTGGTTCCATCTGCGAAATTGCGGTAACAGAACCACTAGAGAATGATTCCATACTTGGCTACATCTATTTGTTTGAACAAGACGGCTCTTTAGCGCAAGATGCGGGTATTGATTACATTACTTATGATTTTACTTACAAAACAAGTGCCAACTATCTGAATGACTACAAAGAATGTACGACCAACGGACTGGTCGTTAATGCCGAAAATTCTAGCATAAGTACCACTAGCTATGAGTTAGGTTTTGAGAACAAATGGCTGGAAAATACCATGAAGATAAAAGCAGGGAGTTCGACGGCTCAGGATATTCTTGATCGACATCAATTATTCATCAATACGGGTTCTTGCAACTCAACAGAAGACGGTTTTTCTGATAACCAAGGTGCCCACATAGCGGCGATAGATGGTCCAATTAGAGCCATTCGCTCTGTGATTGGTGCATCAAGTGGCACTTTTACGCAACTGGATATGTTGGCCACTGCTTGCAAAACAGAGTATGATGTATCTTTTAGATTACATCCTGCAAATGGGTTTAATGATGTACTGGATATGAACACCTATGCTTCCAATAAGCTGCAATATTATTCCAGCGGAAATTTGGGTGCTTTTCCAAATGGCGTAGCAGTAAATGGAAGTGATGATGCTTTGGATGAAAAAGATGCGGACGAGTGGTCGATGTACGAAGGAAGTCCAGGGTCCTTGATTATTTCGTGGAACTACGATACAGATATGACGGAAGATACCGTTGGGTTTCAATATAATAATGGCAATGGACCAGCCGAATGTGATGTTCGATCTTATTATGACGATAGAGGGAATTCTACTACCCACACTTGCACTGGTGACGGTGCAGCTTATGGGAGCAGTGGATTTAGATTGCGCACCAAGCAATGCACGGATCGTCGATACAACTGGAATCAGTATTCAGAATGTCTCCCCAATAACGTCAAATATTTTACCATCAATAGAGTGCATTATTATAGACCACCCAACATGACTGTTGATTCTGCGATACAATATGATCTTTATGCCAAAAATAGCCTTGGAAATATTATTGCGGATGGCGTTGGTATTCAATCTGCTGTTTGTCCTCAGAATAGAGATTTCTTGAATCAAAATATTGCCATTGATTCCGTCTATTTTGCATCGAATACCATATCTACAACACAAGCAGTTACGGTTCAAAGTGGCACAACAACTACTTTTGACGCGGGTCTGTTGGTGCATTTACAAGCAGGTTTTCATGCCGAAAGTGGTAGTACATTTACTGCTAGAATTGGCGGCTGTGTCGCAAATAATTCACCTGAAATGGTAGCACGGTCAAATACGTTTTTCCACGCTACTTCTTTAAATATTTTCCCAAATCCATTATCCGATCAAGCAACGATTTCTTATGAATTATCAGCGAAAAGCACGGTGCATCTAGCAATTTATAACTTAAATGGACAATTTATCCGACAACTTGAAGCTCCTACTGAAAGGCAAAGAGGAACCTATCAATTGAGTGTGAATACCTCGTTCTTGCCGCAAGGTATCTACGTATTAGTACTTCAAACAGATGCAGGAAGGATCAGTCGGAAGATTTCGGTACTGAAGTAGTCCAGCGTATTTTTTGTTGGGCTAGCTTTTGATTATGCGAAATTTCGCTAATTTTAGCGCATGAATGGAAGATCACAAAATGATAAAATCATACTTGGTCTTAAAATAAAGCAATTCAGGACGAATCAAGGCTTTTCTCTATCAGATTTGAGAAAGAAAACGGGCATGTCTATGTCTTATTTGAATGAGATAGAAAAAGGCAAAAAATATCCTAAGCAAGACAAATTAGAACTTCTAGCAACTGCCTTGCAATTGCCCTACGAGGAGTTGGTCTCTACGGAATTACCACCAAAATTAGAGCCGATCAGAGAACTCTTGAACTCTAATTTCCTGAACGATTTACCCCTTGATCTATTTAAGATTGAGCTCGTTAAAATTGTAGAAATTATTGCTAGTGCGCCAGCACAAGTGGGTGCTTTTATTTCTACTTTGGTAGATTTATCAAAGAACTACGAATTGCAGCAAGAAAGCTTCTATTTTGCCGCTCTGCGCTCCTATCTTGAATTGCACAACAACTATTTTGAAGAACTAGAAGTAAAAGTCAAAGAGTTGATCGCCACCTATCAGCTACCTGAATCTGGCTGGATTCAGGTAGAACAGTTGGCAAGCATATTAGAGCAACGCTTTGGCTATACCATTATCTATAATGGCTTGGATACTTACCCTGATTTAAAGCAATTTCGTTCCGTTTACATCCCAAAGGAGAAAAAACTGTTGCTCAATAGCCAACTCACGGATCGACAATGTGCTTTTCAATTGGGCAAGGAATTGGGATTCAACTATTTGAATATCAAAGAAAGAGCAGTAACTTCTTCTCTGCTCCGAGCCAAATCTTTCAATGAAATTCTCAACCACTCCAAAGGAATTTATTTTTCTGTCGCGCTCCTGATGAACGAATCCGACTTCATAAAAGATACTCAAGCTCTATTTGACATGAAGCAATGGAACGGCAGTGCTTTTTTGGAGATGATGCAAAAATACGGGGCTTCTCCTGAGATGTTTTTCCACCGTTTCACCAATATTTTACCCAAGGCTTTCGGACTAGAAAAGATTTTCTTTACCCGTATGGTTCATAAGTCCAGCAGCAATCATTTTGAAGTAGATCGCGAACTTCATTTGGACGATAGACGCTACATGAGTCGCAATGAACTCAATGAGCATTATTGCCGTCGTTGGGTCGCACTTTCCAGTCTGAATGCCCTTAAAAAAGAACAAAAAGGACATTACACAGTTTCTATACAGCGCAGTCAACACTACGCTACACAAGATGAATATTTGTGTTTGACCATTGCGCGTTCTGCTTATCCTAGTCCAGATCGCCATGTGAGTACGACTTTAGGAATGCTTATTAATGCAAAAGTGGTAGAAAAAATTCGCTTTTTAAACGATCAAGATATTCCAAAAGTAGTCGTGAATCAGACTTGTGAGCGTTGTCCTATCAGAGACTGTAGAGAGCGCGTTGCACCACCGATTATTATTCAGCAAAAAGAGCGGAAAAAGCAGATGCAGCAAGCTCTAGAGTCCTTGATAAAATGAGAAAACAGTAAGACTTAAGAAGCAAAAAACGTGAAATTTTTCTCTATTTCTTCAACTTTATACTAAGAATGTATGCTACGTTTTTTGTTCTTCCTTTGTGCTTTGCTGTTTTCTATTAAAATGGTTTTTAGCCAGACAGATACTCTAGCTTCTACCAATAAGCTAAATGCCTATCCCGTACTTTTCTATCTCCCTGAAACCAGTCTAGGTTTCGGTGGCGCGGGTATCTATACTTTTCGCTTTAAAGGAGAAAAAGCCAGTTCTCGCCCGTCGCAAGCACAGACGGTTTTAGCTTACACTTTGGAGAATCAAATACTGGCTTACCTGTATGGTGAGCTCTATGTCAATGATGAAAAATGGTGGCTTCGCCCAGAGTTGGGTTTCTACAAATATTTCTATGACTTCTTTGGCGTGGGCAATGAAAATCCATTGGACTATGTAGAAACTTTTGGCGTCACTTTTCCAAGGCTTCGTTTGGATGCTCAGTATCTAGTCGCGCCAAAACTCTACATGGGCATGCGTTATTGGTTTGATGGTTACAATGTCACAGAAGTAGAAGAGGATAAATTGTTGGGTAGCGGAATCATTCCTGGGGGTGCTGGCAGTCGAATCTCTGCTCTTGGTGCGCTTGCCACTTTCGATAACAGGGAAAATGTATTTATACCAGATAAAGGTTGGTTGATACAAGCGATTGCTTTTTGGAATAATGAAGCTTTCGGCAGCGATTTCAATTTCAATCGCTATGAATTGGATGTTGCCACCTACTTATCACCGCACCCCAATCAAGTACTCGCTTTAAATTTTTACACGGGCATCATTACGGGTATCGCGCCTTTCAACGAATTACTTTTCTTTGGTGGCAGAAGACGTGCTAGAGGTTTTTATGAAGGCCGTTTCAGGGACAACAACATGCTTTTGTGGCAAGCAGAATATCGTTTCCCACTGTTTTGGCGACTCGGTATGGTCGTTTTTGGTAGCTATGGCGGCGTTGCTCCCAGTTTCTCCTCCTACAAAATCGAAAATTTTCGTTGGAATGCTGGCACGGGACTCCGCTTTTTGCTCAATAAAGAAGAAGGTGTCAATCTTAGATTCGATGTAGGTTTTGGCAGGTCCTCTACTGCTTTTTATCTCACGATTGGGGAAGCATTTTAAAGGAAAACACATTCGCCGATAACCTAAAAGTGAAAAAATAGCGTTAGAAACATTAGCTTACAATTTGTAGGAAAGTTTTTTGTTGTTACTACGAGTTAGGATTTATCTGATTCGCCACTAGCAAAAACTCTACTAAATTCTTTATTATTATGATTAATAAAATATATGTTTTTGGCTTTGCATTAATAGCTGTTGCAGCCATTTTAGCATCTGCTACATCAAATACCGCAGAAAAGTACGGCTTACAAGTGGGAGAGACTGCACCCGATTTCAGTCTTAAAAATGTGGATGGTGAAATGGTTTCGCTTTCTGATTTTGAAGATGCAAAAGGATTTGTAGTTAACTTTACTTGCAATACTTGTCCTTTTGCCAAAATGTACGAAGAACGCATCGTACAATTACAAAATCAGCTAGAGGCGAAAGGCTATCCCGTTATTAATATTATGCCCAATGATGTTAGTATCAAGCCAGGCGATAGCTTTACAGAAATGAAAAAACGCGCCAAAAAAGTGGGTTATAAATACTATTTAATCGACGAAAAACAAGAAGTCTTCCCACAGTACGGTGCCAGCAAAACGCCGCACATCTATTTGCTAGACAAAGACTTAGTGGTGCAATACATCGGTGCTATTGACGACAATGCACAAGACGCCAATAGCGTTACACAGCACTATGTTTTGGATGCCGTCCAAGCATTAGAGGAAGGCAAGCAACCTAATCCTAGTTTTACAAAAGCGATTGGATGTTCGATTAAGAAGAAGGCTTGATGTATTCTTATTAGGGCTGTACGAAGTCTCGTTTTTGCTAACATTTTACTCAAAACAGCCTAAGTCAATGTCAGAAAATCACTCAACAAGTATGCTCCGTAAATCGCTTCGGACGGAAACACCGCTGGAGCATACTTGTTGAGCGATTTCAGAAGCGTTTCGGTGGAAGAACAAGCTGACAAACATGCTCTTAACGCTCACTCCTTCAACTCAACAGTCTGCCCCTCAGCAGCACTCCGAATAGCAGCATCCAAAATTTTCATCACGCTAAGGTTATTTTCCAAGCCAGATAAATCGGTTGCCCGTGTTTCTATTTCGCCTCGAATGACTGCTACAAAATAAGCAAAAGGATCATCATAAGGTGCAATGTGCTCTTCTAAAGTTAACTTTGTTTCTTCAAATTCATCGTAGCCTTCTGCCATTCTAATGCGCAAATCGTGGCGATTATCTGCATATACAATACCTTTCAGACCATATATTTCCATATCTTTTCGCCCAATTGTCCAATTCCAAGAGGCTTGAATAATAGCCACGGATTCGTCATAAGTAAGAATGATAATGGCTTCGTCATCTACCTTTGGATTGTTGGCAGCTTGCAATTGCTGAGTGACGGTCGTGACCGTATTGGGTAGTTCGCCATCCATGAGCCAAGTGGCTAGATTAGCACCATAGCAGCCAAAGTCGGTAATTGCACCGCCGCCATTAAGTAGAGGGTCGGTCAACCAACTTAAAAATTCATTACTTACGCCGATCTTTTTTGGTCCTTTATGCCCATCTCTGACAATCACTTTTCGCATCTCGCCAATAGCATCCTGGCGCAGCAGTTCGTATGCTTTGTGATTGCTCGGATACCAAGTCGTTTCGTAATTGGTGAGCAAATGAATCTGATATTTTTCGGCTAGTGCAGCCATTTTCTCTGCATGTTCTAGGCTTACTGCAAGCGGCTTCTCGACCATAATATGAATACCTTTTGGCGCGAAAAATTCGACTACACTTAGGTGATCGAATATGTTCCCAAATGCCGTTACTGCTTCAAATTGTTCATTAGCATGAAGCTTTTCCATGGAATCATATATTCTCTCCATTGGAAAACCATATTGTTCAGAAAAGCGCACTGCTAGTGCCTTATCGGATGCTACAATACCTGCAATTTTAAATTCACCTCTTTTTTCACTTCCAAAAATCCAATGTACATGATCGTGGGACAGCCCGATAACTGCTATATTCATCGGTTCTTGTTGTGCAGCAAGTATAGTTGTCATCAGGAGCAAATTTCCTAAGAAAATCAATTTTATCATACTTCAGTATTAAGCAATATTATAGTTACTTGGAGCGTATCAAGAAGGAGTTCGATACTTTCTTCTGCAAATAAACTAGCACCTTGTCGCGAGCATTGTGTTTTATTGCGGGTATAGTGGACAAGCAGGGCCGACGGACTACGAACTTACTAGGCGAATAGTTTCCATTTCATTCTGCTGAGTCAAAGTCAACTTTTCTATAAATTTCTGAAAGCAAAATGGCTTGTCCTGCAATCAATATAGATTGGTCGGCTGTATTTGGCTGTGTCAGATATTATTTATAAAGATTTTTTCAAGAAGTTATTCATCCAAGAGTTGATACAGCATTACAAGCTGACTCTACTGATTTTTAATATTGAACGAGAAGAAATAGTAGAATGGATAGCGTCTTAGGAACGACGCACAAAGAACCTCAGTTTATTCATCCCTCGTTCCTTAAAATATCAAGAAGCAATGATGATCAAAAAACCAAGCATAGTAGACAAACGTCACGACAATGTCCTTATTTTATTGACTTGCAACTTCCACTGCTCTTCGAACGCTTCCATGTTTCAGCAACAATTGGTTGGCTTCTTGATACGGCATATTTAACTCCTGCATCAACATCTTCGTGCCGCGATCCACCAATTTATTATTGCTTAGTTGCATATCCACCATCTTATTGTCCACTACCCTACCCAATTGAATCATGACGCTCGTACTAATCATGTTGAGTACCAATTTTTGCGCCGTTCCAGCTTTCATCCGCGTACTGCCCGTCACAAATTCAGGACCAGTGATAACCTCAATTGGGTAATCGGCGTATTTAGAAATGGGCGCATCTGGATTGCAAGTGATGCCTCCCGTTGTGATGCCGTTTTCTTGACAAAGTCGCAAACCATGCACCACGTAAGGTGTTGTGCCAGAAGCAGCGATACCGATGACCACATCGCTTGAACTCACTAAATATTGCTGTAAATCTTTCCAAGCTTGCTGCTCGCTATCTTCCGCAAATTCTTGCGACTTTCGGATCGCTGCATCACCGCCCGCCATTAAGCCAATCACCCAATCGTGCGGTACACCATAAGTCGGAGGGCACTCGGAAGCATCCACTATACCAAGTCGCCCACTTGTACCTGCGCCAATATAAAACAGCCGACCACCCTCTTTCATTTTACTCGCGACTACTTCTACTAGAGGCTCAATATTGGGAATTGCACGCTCTACCGCATCGGCTACGCTTTTGTCTTCTTTATTAATATTCTTCAATAGTTCTTTAATGCTCATTTTATCAAGATGCCTATGATTGGAGGCTTGTTCTGTTATTCTTTGCATATTTTATTGTGATTAGTTTACACTGTATTAGGCTGCTATCAGGAATGAACAGTCACATTTAATATTTGAATTTTAGCGCGAAAGTATATAATTTCTTATGGATTTTCTGGACGTCAAAAGCCATAAGTTAATTTAACATTAAGTCTATATTAGGTTTAATGTAAGGTACGATTCTTTCCTTCCTCCTGCACTATATTTGTTCTATCATAGACTTCTCACCTACTTAGAGAGATCATAATTTTTTTATAATAAAACACTAGCAAAAATGATTCAGCACTTTACCCTTGCCACCCTGATACTAATTTGTATGATGAATGCAAAATATTTGCACAGATTAGTCTTCAGCCGATCAGTACCTTCGAGACAGGCATCTTCGATGAAGGCGCAGCAGAAACAGTCGCTTATGACTTCAAAACACAACGCCTATTTTTTTCTAATGCAGATGCTAATTCTGTCGTGGCGCTAGATATTTCTGATCCTAACGCCCCAGTAGAATTGTTCACCCTCGACCTAGGGGAGTTTGGTGGTGGAGTAAATGATGTAGTTACTCGAAATGGTTTAGTCGTGATCGCGGTAGAAGCAGAAGAAGCTACGGACAATGGCTCGGTCGTCGCCTTTGATGTGGACGGTAACTTCATTGCTGCGGTAGAGGTAGGTGCTTTGCCAGATATGCTTACGTTCACGCCCGACGGTAGAAAGGTCTTGGTTGCCAATGAAGGCGAACCCAATGATGATTACACCATTGATCCACTCGGCACAGTTTCTATTATTGATCAAAGCGGAACAGTTGCGACTGTGGATTTTAGTGCATTTAATAATGCTATTTTGGATGAAAGTGTACGCATTTTCGGGCCAGGTGCAAGCGTAGCGCAAGATGTAGAACCAGAGAATATTGCAATCAGTCCAGACGGAAAAACTGCTTATATCGCTTTCCAAGAGAACAATGCTTTGGGCGTTATTGACATAGAAAGTGCTACGGCTGTGGATATTATTGGTCTAGGATTTAAAAATCATAATGCGGCAGGAAATGGTTTTGATGGAAGCGACCGAGACGATGCGATTAATATTGCCAATTGGCCTATTTTTGGTATGTACCAACCTGATGCCATTGCTACTTATACAACTGGTGGTCAAACTTATATCGTCACTGCCAACGAAGGAGATGCGAGAGAATATGACGGATTCGAGGAAGAAGAGGATGTAGAAGACGTGGAATTGGACGAAGAGGCTTTCCCAAATGCCGATCTACTGCAAAGCGATGAAGGAGTGGCTCGATTGAATATTACCAATACGCTAGGAGATACGGATAGTGACGGTGCTTTCGAAGAACTATACGTTTTCGGGGCGCGTTCTTTTTCCATTTTTGATACACAGGGCAATTTAG
>JBCCRX010000222.1:0-11052 GCA_039201015.1 Bacteroidota bacterium
CTTTTTCACTTCTTGAACTAATAATTCTATACCTTCCATTATTTTTTAGTTGGATAAAAATAGAAATAATACAATTTCAAGTCCAAAAAGTCTAATTATTAGCATTTTACACATTAGAAAAACGACTTTTCGTTTGCCCTACTGAATCAAATGCAAAAAATTGATTACCAACCCTTTAAATTTGTCAAATTTCCAAAATTTGACAAATTATCTCATTTTTTAGGTTTTCGGACTAGCCTCAATTTTTAAAGCAACCAACGCCAAAAAAAACACCCAAAAAGCCAAACTACCCGTCTGGTAAATCAATGGACTATCCAATAAAAAAACAATTGAATAAAAGGCAATAAAAGAAAGCATCAAGGCTTGATGATTCCATACTTTTTCTTGAAAACTGCTGCGCAAGAATTGCCAGAGCAAAAGTAAGAAAAGCAAGAAACCCAAGATGCCAGCGACTGCCCAATAATACAGATATTGTTGGTGGCTATTGATCGGGATGCGAAGTTGGTCGCGTTCATAATATTTTCGCAAAGTAGTGTTGTGATCGCCTAAACCAATGCCCAAAATAGGATGTCTTCGGATAATTTCCCAAGTGTATTTCCAACTCATCAGTCGGCGCAAACTCGTAAAATGTTCATAAGGATACTTTTGGTAAGTATCGTCTTGCACCGTCCCAATTTCCCAGCGCAATTGGGTGTAGCGATCTTGCACTGCTGGAATATTTCGATACGCCAAATAGGGCATTAAGGCAATACCCACTAGCAAACCCAAGACCAATAAGGTATAAGCAGCGATTCGTCCAAAACGCTCCATTAATGGGATTTGCAGGAACTGCCGATAAATAAATACCAACCAAACAGCAGTACTCAATAAAAACCCCAATTGCGCTCCTCTTCCACCTAAAATCAGCAAGCAAAACAAATTGATCATCAGTAAGATAAATGCAGGCAAATGACTTTTTATTTGACGGGAAAACAAAGCCCACAATTGAATAAATAATGCCGTTCCCAACAAATAACTAAAGTGCAAACGATCTATAAATGGACTATATGTCCCAAATGCGTATTCTTTTTCATGAAGGACATAATCTTGCAAAAAAGTCAATTTTTGTGTAATGGACAAGCTTGTTTGACTTGGAAGAAAAAAGAAAAAGAGCGTAAGTAGGGAGCAAAAGCTTGTAGCTATGATGAATAGTTGAAAATAAAGGCGAAACTGCTTTTGAAACAACTCTTTGAAAACAGCCAAAGCCAATGGAATGACCAGCAAAGTATTCTCGCGATAAAGCACTTTCCAAGCAGTACTGCTGTCTTCGGAGCGGAAGTAACTGATAATCAGTAAAAAAAGTAGCAACAATGGCATCCAAAACCGCCAATCCGATACTTGGATTTTCGGAAGACCGAACCGTATGATTTGAACAACACTAAGTACCAATAATCCTCCAACGGCAACGGAAGCAACACCTTTTGAAATAGGCAGTCCAACAAATAAAGCAGCGAAGAACAGATTCGCTAGAAATGAAATCACGCGCGCTTGTTTCATAAAGCATTGAGCATATTCTGCTGTCTTTGCGCAAAATTCAGCGCTTCCATAAGTGTCAAAGAAAGCGCGCTTTCAAGGTCGCCGTAGGTATCTTGGTAATCCGCTTGGCTTCTACGAATAACTTCTTGTGCTTCTGCCCTCCCATAAATGTGTGTGATCTCACATTTGGGTGTTTCTTCTGGTAATTGTTTGTAAGTCAAGAAGTAATGTTGCAGTCGTTTCACAATTCTTTGTGGTAAATCCTCTACATCTTTCCAATGCCCATAAACTTCATCGCTTTTCAAAACGGCTATAATTTTGTCATCCGCTTCTCCACCATCAATCATTCTAAAACCACCGATAGGCACAGCATTCACAATAATATTACCATGCGTCACTTCCCGCTCTGTCAGCACACAAATATCCAAAGGATCATCATCTCCAACGATATATTCGCGCCCTGTTTGCTGCATACAATAAGCCGCCACTCGCTCCTTGCAATAGGTCTGCGGAATGAAGCCATAGAGCGCAGGAACAACGTTGGAGAACTTTTGCGGGCGATCAATTTTCAGATAACCGGAAACTTTATCTACTTCATACTTGACCGTATCAGAAGGAATGACTTCAATAAAGGCTTGCACCAGTTCAGGTGCTTCTTGCCCAATCGCGATGCCATGCCAAGGATGCGAAGCATAACGCAAACCAATCATCTTCCAGAGTTTCTCAAACGATTCTTGTCCCATGTGTTTGTAGAATTAGTTCTTTGACAAAGATAGCTAATAATTTTGCTCCTTCTAAAAAAGGGTTTTCTTGTAAAAGCAAGTAAAACTCAAAAAGCACTAAATGTATACCGTTTTTTGCAAAAAAACTAAGTCTTATGTGTTCTTAAGTGTTTCAGAAAACATCCTAATTTGTAATTTAGTAGCTACAAAATAGCGCATTGAATTTTGTAAGAAAACCCTACTTCTAAAAATTTCTTAGGAACGAGGGATGAATAAACTGAGGTTATTGACAAGATATTTTTGTGCTAATGGAGGCAGAAAAATCGCAATCCGCCTTAGGCGGACACAAGACTTTTTCTAACGAAAAGTAGCGCAAAAAGATGAAGTCAAGAATCTGAGGTTATTTGTGCGTCGTTCCTTCATCCACTATATCCACAACTTTCCCTATCTTCACCACTCATCAGAATTAGTAAACAAGAATCTATCAATACTTATGCAAAAGCAAATTATTTTAATTGCCTTCTTATTATTGGGGGCGTTGAGTCTTTTGGCGCAAAACGAGCCAAAAAAAGTGACCAACACCTTTGCCTTGCAGAAGGTTACAGTTGTACAAGCTCCTGGAAAAGTCATGACCGACGCGACGGTAGTTGTAAAAGACGGTCTAATTCACGCGGTGGGTAAAAATGTGGAAATTCCTTTCGATGCTAAAATTGTGAAGGCAGATTCCATGATAGTCTATCCAGGCTTCATCAGTGGAGCGGCGCACATCGGCATTCCTAAAGTGGAAAAAAAAGAGGAAGGCAGAAGACGCTACGATCCAGACGTGAAAGACCCAGGCAATCCGCCTAACGACAAAGCAGGTATCCAGCCCGAACGTCAGGTGCGTGATCTACTAAAAGCAGACGATAACGCAATAGAGGGTATGCGAAAACTAGGATTCACGACTGCGCAAACCATGCCAGATGGTAAGATGCTCCCTGGTCAAGCATCCATTGTATTGCTAGCAGGAGCATCCGCGAATGATATGATCTTAATGGACAACACAGCCCTTTTCTTTCAATTCAAAGGGGCGAGTGGCGTAGCGCCTGCTACAGTCATTGGGGTCATGTCGAAACTGCGAGACCTCTACAAACAAGCCGAACAAGCCAAAACCCACCGTGCTACTTTTGTGAAAAATCCGAGTGGCATGAAGCGTCCTACAAGCGATCCCATTTTAGAAGCCTTCTATCCAGTGATTGATGGAGACAAAGCCCTGATGGTGAAAGCCAATACCAGCAGGGATATTTCCAGAGCAATGGCACTGCAAAAAGATTTGGGCTACAACATGATCCTAACAGATGTGAAGCAGGGCTGGAATTATCTGGATCAGATGAGAGGACAACAAGTACTACTTTCCTTGGATTTACCAAAAGCAAAAGAGAGCAAAAGCAAAAAGAAAGAGGACGAAGCCCAGGAGGAGGAAAAATCGAAAAGTATGGCGGATAAAGAAATGGAAGCCTTAGAGATGCGTCGAGGAGAAAGCATGAAGCAATACGAAAATCAAGCGAAAATGCTGGCTGAAAAGGGCGTAGCTTTTGGCTTTTCGACTTTAGATGCCAAAGCCAAAGACATCAAAGCCAATTTCAAACGCATGATGGACGCGGGCTTGACGGAAGATCAGATGCTTGCGGCACTTACCACAACACCTGCTAAAATGCTTGGCATAGATAAAGTGACGGGAACGGTTGCCGAAGGTAAAATCGCGAATTTAGTAGTGACGGACGCGCCCTATTTTGAAGAGCAATCAAATGTGCGCTACGTCTTCGTGGACGGGCAGCTTTTTGAGTACGAAGCAAAAGCCAAGAAGAAAAAGAAGAAAGAAGGAAAAGAAGGCGATGCTACCGAAGCACCAGCAGATGTGGCAGGTGTTTGGACGTATGAAATGTCCGTGCCTGGTCAAGAGTTGGAAGGAACGCTAACCATTAAAAAATCAGATGAGGAACTCAGTGTATTCATGAGTGATCCTTCGGGCAGTGGCGAGGAAGAAGAAATAGAAGATGCCGTTTTGGAAGGTGATGTCATGACTTTTTCTATGGATGTAGAGCAAGGTGGTGCAAGCATGAACATTGAATTTGAACTTACGTTTGACGGCGAATCCTACGAAGGCACTATGAGTGTCGGAAGTTTTGGCTCTTTTGATGTAGAAGGCGTACGAACTAGTAAGCCAGACTAATTTTTAAATGTCGAATACAGAACACTGAATGAAGAATACTGAAGTAGTAGATAGTTCTGAGTTGAGATAAATTACACCCTGATTAAGTTTTTTGGTGGCTTGCTAAAGTCATTATTTTAACAAAAAATAAAAGTTAGATATGATGAAAAATATTATATTGATTGCCGTTTTGCTTTTTGCTTGCTCAGGAGTGGAAGCACAAGCTGAAATGGGTAGCATTTTAATTAAAAATGGAACGGTTTTGACCATCACAGATGGCATCAAAGAAGACACTGATGTGCTGATTGAAAATGGAAAAATCAAGCGCATTGCTAAGAATATCAATGCGAACAGTGGAATGAAAGTCGTGGATGCCAGCGATCAATTTGTGATGCCAGGTATCATTGATGCGCATTCGCATATTGCGATTGATGCGGTAAATGAAGCCACCAATCCAGTGACCGCTGAAGTCTTTGTAGGGGATGCGATTAATCCTTATGATGTTTCAATTTATCGCGCGCTGGCAGGTGGTTGTACGACCTCCCACGCCATGCACGGTTCTGCCAATGCAGTTGGTGGAGAATGTGAAACCATCAAGCACCGATGGGGAGAACACGATCCAGAATACTTCAAAATGAAGGATGCGCCGCGTACCATTAAATTTGCATTGGGTGAGAATCCGATGCGATTACACGGGGAAGGACGGAACATCCAGCCGCGTACACGTATGGGGGTAGAGCAAGTATTTCGCAAAGCTTTCGCAGAAGCGAGAGAATACGCAGCCGCTAAGGAAAAGTACAAAAATCGAGGAACAGACAACAGTATTTTGCCACCAAAATACAGCCGCCGAATGGAGACGATGGCAGCTATATTGAGTGGAGACATTATTGTACATTGCCATTCTTATCGCGCAGATGAAATTATGATGTTGATGAATGTACTGGAGGATTTTGGGGTATCTAAAATCTGTTTTCAGCACGTCAATGAAGGCTTTAAAGTTGCCCCCGAACTGGCAGCGTTTGGAGCAATGGCTTCTGTTTTTGCGGATTGGTGGGCATATAAATTTGAAGTCTATTATTCTACCGCTTACAATGCTGCTATTTTGACTAAAAACGGCGTGGTCACTTCTATCAATTCTGATTCAGGGGAGTTGATTCGACACCTTTACCACGAAGCGGGCAAGACGCAACGCTATGGCGATTTGAGTGATAATGAAGCCCTTAAACTGATTACGCTCAATCCAGCGATTCAGCTCGGCATTCAAGATCGCGTGGGTTCATTAGAAGTTGGGAAAGACGGCGATATCGCTATATTCAGTGCACATCCCTTATCCGTTTACGCCATCCCACAAATGACAATAGTGGATGGAGTGGTTCGCTTCGACATTAAGGAGGATAATGATGATATGCGGATGGAAGTCGATCCTGAAAATGCGCAGCCGACTTATTTGGAGTACAAATCACAGGATCACGACCGCTGTATGCAGGATGTGTATGAGTTCTTTGGTTTGAGCTATCGGCACAGCCACAATCACTGATAGTACTTTGTGCGAATATCTATTCAAATAAAGAAAACAATATGCAATACATAAAAATATATTTACTTCTCGTTTTTGTCTTATTGCTACAAACCACATCAGTAGCACAAGTCGAAAAATCTCAAAAAGGTACTTATGCCTTGACTAATGCAAGCATAGTCACTGTCACCAAAGGCACAGTGGAAGGGACACTTTTAATTCAGGACGGAAAAATTGCCGCGATTGGTGCAAATGTTAGCATTCCTTCGGGTGCAACGACCATTGATTGTAGCGATTATTTTATCTACCCAGGCTTAATCGATGGTGGCACGACGCTCGGACTCTCGGAAGTGGGTTCTATTTCTTTGACGCAAGATGCCAATGAAATCGGTGAATTTACGCCACATATGCAAGCATTAACCGCAGTGAATCCGAACTCAGTGTCGATACCTGTCACTAGAGTAGAAGGCGTGACTACTGTGCTGACTAAACCGACAGGTGGTACTTTTCCTGGCACAGCGGCACTAATTAATTTGGTAGGCTACACACCCGATCAGATGTATGCTGGCTTTAAAGGAGTCATTATGAATTATCCTTCATCGGGTAGAAGCAGTCGTTGGGATCGAAGGAGCGACGAAGATCGGAAAAAAGAGGAAGAGAAAAAGCTGAAAAAGATCAATGATGCTTGGGATAAGTTGGTACTCTATGCTGAAATTCAGAAAAAAGCAAAAGATGAAATGTCGATGGCCTACAATCCAGAAATGGACGCCATGCTGCCTTTGCTTTCTGGTGAAGGAACTTTACTTTTAGAAGTGAACAAGGACAAAGACATTCTTTCTGCGCTGAAATGGGTGAAAGAAAAAGAAATCCAGAAGGTAGTTTTGACAGGCGTAGCAGAAGGTTGGCGCGTTGCGGATTCCATTGCGCAAGCTGGTATTCCCGTTATCACTGGTCCGATGTTGAGTACGCCTCGTCGTTTATCTGACCGCTACGATGTCTCTTACACCAATGCTGGTAAGATGCTGCAAGCAGGGGTAAAAGTTGCGATTCGGACCAATGAAGCAGAAAATGTGCGGAACTTACCTTTCAATGCAGGTTTTGCGGCTGCCTATGGTATGGGCAAAGAAGAAGCTTTGAAAGCAGTTACGATTGTGCCTGCCGAAATCTTTGGTATTTCTGATCAATTGGGTTCACTAGAGGTCGGAAAAAATGCAACGCTTTTTGTGAGCGATGGCGATCCTTTCGAGACCAAAACGGATGTGAAATACTTATTTATCAACGGTTGGCAAATCGCGATTGATAGCCGACACATTCAGTTATACGAAGAATTTTTGGATCGCTCACCTGGATTGAAGAAGGAATGATTTTATTGAATTTTCACTTACAAATTTAGCACTACCTTATTTTGTTTTCAAAGGATAAGAAATGGTGAAATAATAAATTCAGATTCTAGCGCTAGAGATTTTGTTTCCATTTTGTTCTTCAAAAAGCGCGTGTAGCCTAGCTACATAAGGTTTTTTAAGTTCAAAATGGGAGCGAAAGATCAGTTCCAAGAATCGGAGGTTATTGTTTTTTCATTCCTAATATCAAGCCAGCAGATAAACTTGTCACTTAATTCTAAATAAATTACTAAAGTCGAAAAGAGCAGAATTTTTTCACCTACCTTTGTATTTTGATTGATTGCTTTTGGTTTCTCTTGTGTCCAAAAGATAGAAATCTGTTCATACGAATGAGTGAATTAATTAAGCATGAATGTGGCATTGCGGTGGTTCGTCTCCTCAAACCACTGGATTTTTATAAAGAAAAATACGGCACGCCCCTTTATGGCATGAATAAATTGCGCCTGCTGATGAAGAAGCAACGCAATCGAGGGCAAGATGGTGCGGGCATTGCGACCATTAAGTTAGATATGCCGCCTGGGCAAGAGTACATGGATCGAGTGCGCAGGAATGGTGCCAACTACATGGATAAGATTTTCAACGACATCTACAAAAGTTTTAAAGGTGTCTCTCCACAAAAAATGCAGTCGGCAGAATGGCTAAAGAGAAAGCGACCTTTTGTCGGAGAACTGTTGCTGGGGCATTTACGCTACGGAACACATGGTCTCAACGCCAAAGAAAACTGCCATCCTTTCATCCGAAAAAACAACTGGATTTCCCGCAATCTGATTTTGGCAGGTAACTTCAATCTGACCAATGTAGATGACCTTTTTGAGGAGTTGCTGGCATTGGGGCAATGTCCAAGAGAGAAATCCGATACCGTCACGGTACTGGAAAAATTTGGACATTTTTTGGATAGCGAAATTGATCGTTTACACGCTTGGTACAAGCCTGATGGCTATAATAATTCAGAGCTCAACGAACTGATTTACAAAGAATTGGATATACAACGGATGCTCAAAAGAGCAAGCAAGAGCTTCGATGGCGGCTATGTTATGGGCGGATTGATTGGTCATGGAGATGCTTTTGTCATGCGTGATCCCAACGGTATTCGTCCCGCGTTTTACTATCAAGATGAGGAGGTGGTTGTTGCAGCATCTGAGCGTCCTGCAATACAAACTTCCTTCAATATCCATTTTGATGATGTGAAGGAATTGAAGCCAGGGCATGTCCTTATCGTTAAAAAAGATGGGCGTATTTCCGAAGTACCTTTCATCAACGAGCAAAAGCGGAAGGCTTGCTCTTTTGAGCGGATATATTTTTCTCGTGGCACGGATCGCGACATTTATTTGGAGCGAAAAGAGTTAGGAAGACGATTGACGGATCAAGTCTTGGATGCGGTAGAGTACGACTTCGATAATACGGTTTTTTCTTTCATTCCCAATACTGCGGAAACTGCTTTTTTAGGTTTGCAAGAAGGCATCGAAAGACGTCTGAATGACTGGAAAGAGAAGCGTATCCTGAATATGAAAGAACATGATCCTCAACTAATTCATAAAATCTTAAGTCAACGTATCCGAGTAGAAAAACTAGTGGTAAAGGACGAAAAATTGCGAACGTTTATTGCGGATGATGACTCTAGGAGCGATTTGGTGTCGCATGTATATGATGTAACTTACGGCATTGTGAAAAACGAAGTGGATACCCTAGTTTTGCTGGATGATTCTATCGTTCGTGGCACGACTTTGGAGAAAAGTATTCTGAAAATTGTTGCTCGATTGCGTCCCAAGAAAATCATTATTGTGTCTTCTGCTCCTCAAATTCGCTATCCAGATTGCTACGGTATTGATATGTCTAAAATGCACAACTTTGCTGCTTTTAAAGCCCTAACTGCACTCTTGGAAGATCACGGTAAGACTTATATTATGGACGAAGTCTATGAAAAATGTAAGGCGCAGCTAAAGTTACCTGCCACAGAGATGATAAATGAAGTAAAAACCCTATATGAGCAATTCAGCTACGAAGAAATTTCTAATAAAATTGCGGAAATTGTTTGTCCAGAGGATATTGAGCCAACAGTAGAGGTCATCTATCAGACCGTAGATGACTTGCGAGAAGCTTGCCCTAACAATAATGGGGATTGGTATTTTTCAGGTAATTATCCTACACCAGGTGGCAATCGAATTGCTAATCAGGCTTTTGTCTATTTCATGGAACGCAAAGATGTGCGTGCTTATGCCTAGCTCAGACCGAAACTCTGAAATATACCTCCTGAATACATCTACAACAGATTATGAAAAAAATACTTTTAATCGCAGTCACCTGTATTTTTTCGCTTTCTGCACAAGCCTGGTGGGATGCAGGACACCTCATAACGGCGGTTATTGCTTATAAAAACCTGAACAAAAAAGCCAAAGCACAAGTCGATGATTTAGTCCAGTACTTGGAACGCGATTATCCCTACACGAATAATTTCGCTGCGCTTTCCACATGGCCCGATGATCTCAAGTCGGAAGGTGTCTATGCTTACAGTACTTTGCATTATACCAATATTCCTTACAATCCTCAAAATTTAGCGATTCCTGTGCCACCAGAAGTGGATGTGCTTTGGGCGATTGATCAAGCCAAAAGCATTTTATATTCTAAAAGATCACGTCCTGTGGAAAAAGCGCGCCAATTGGCATTCCTCATTCACTTTGTGGGCGATATTCATCAGCCTTTGCATTCTACTTCTTATTTCAACAATGATTTACCTGCGGGCAATCGTGGTGGTAATGATTTTCCGATCTCTTCTTTTGGACGCTGGAAAAATTTGCATGCTTGCTGGGATGATGCTTGCGGTTTCACGAGCGATTATAACGACATTAATCCCTACGGTGAACCGAAAAAAGCACTCAGCAAAGAAGATATGAAACGCTTAGAAGATTTTGCAGCGAAAATCATGAAAGCGCATCCTAAAAAAGACCTTTTGGGCATTGATTTGCTAGACCAAGATTTTTGGGCTTTAGAAAGTCATAAATTAGCTGTTCGATACGGTTACAGGGGCGTACTTTCTGTGGATGAAAATGGTCGAAAAAAGTATATTCGTCCTAATGATCCTGTCTCTGAATATTATTTGGAGCAAGGGCAAAAAATAGCGGAACAACGTTTAGCAATGGGAGGCTATCGTCTGGCAGCAGTTTTAAATCAGATTTTTGGGGAATAAGCAAGAAATTTACGAAAATTGCGCCCGCTAGCTCAATATGAGCTTATTTTGACATTAAAATCAATCGTTTAGCTTATTGTACTTGTTCGTTAAACGAAGTGATTTACAAAACATCGAACATCAAGATTATGTCGGACGAAATTAAGAATTCAGGTAAGAAAGGACGCGCCTTTGTGTGGGCTTTGGTCTATTTTGTTATGTTTGTCATTCTATTGATTTACATCTATCAATACAATGGCAGGTTCTTGCCAAAATGGATTCAACTTTTTCACTTTTGAGATAGTGCATTTTGTTGAATATCCTTCTTATCCAAGTTGGTCTCTAGTGGTTTAAGTAATAAGTAACTAACAATTAGAAACATTGCCATTATGACGTTTAAGGCGATTTAAAAGTGTCAATTAATTCGGTCTGGTCGCACTAAGTAGGTGGACAATTTTAAGTCACGTTTAGCGCGCCATTGCCTTCGGCTCGGCGCGCAGAGGAGGTTTGGAGGGCAGACAAAATATAAGATGTTGTAAAACAAC
>JBCCRX010000223.1:0-11002 GCA_039201015.1 Bacteroidota bacterium
CCGAGAAAAATAATTTTTGAGTATTTCATTGTTGAATAATTTAAATGATGAAAATGATTTCCTAGCGAATAATCCAAAGATTAGTCGTGGGCTGATTGTAATATTCTTTTGCAATATCTTTTATGGTGGCTAGTCGTTGGCTTTCTAGGTGGGCTTTTGCCCGCTGTTTTTCGAGCAAGAAATCCCAAATTTTCCTTTCTTTTTCATCTACTTTCTGAGCCGTTTCTGATAAGAGGTATTCTGCTTCGGAGGTGCAGCTAGAAGTAGGGTCAACGAGCTTCAAATAGCTCAAAGCTTTGTCGTAATTGTTGTTCGCCAGATAGGTTTTGGCATTTTGTATCCATTTTCCACATTGCGCATCTTGATATAAGCTATAAGTGGCAATCAATTGATCGAAAGTCTGTGCGTAGCAATCCGATTCTTTGGGTACAGAATACAACATAGCCAAAGCAGATTCGTATTGTTGGGTCTTTGCCCGTTTCGATGCCTCGAAGAGGATGTTTTGGCATTGTTCTGTGTAATATCGGCGCATCTTTTCTTTGCTTTCGGCTAGAAAATTTTTGAGTGTCCTTCCATTGGGATTCACATTTCGTACCGCATCCATTGTTGCTTTCGTCTCGCTCCTTCCCGTTCCTTCCACTTCTATCGTTGCGCTATTGAATAAAAGCAATTCTTTTCCGCCTTGCACGAGATTGAAAGTGATAGATGCGGTAGTAGTATAAATTGTCTCTAGCATTTCAGTCGTCTCGGTATCTACTTCCGTATATTCTGCATAGATCGCAAAATGGGTGCTACCAACGGCTGCCAATCCATTGGCGTTGACGATTTGTTTGGTTTTGTTGTACAATATTTTGGATTGACTGGAATTGAGCGTATTAAGTGATTGTGGTTCAAGAACTTGTATCGGAATTTGATCGTAAGCCGATTGGGCTTGCCCGTAAAAGCTACTAAGCAATAGCAGGATTAGCAGCAAATTTTGAAAATTTAATGTATTCATTTTAATTGATGTTAAGACGAATTTCAGTGTCTATGGGACTAAAGCCTTTGCAGTTATTATCACTGCCGATCGTTTTTATTTTGATGTTGATTTGGTTAGCTCGCTGAGGATCGAAATAGCCTTCAAAGCTAAAATTGCAAAAACTGAAGCCTTTCTGTTTCACTACATTCACAGTACGTATTTGTAGTCTTTTTCGTTCGTTATCATAGCTGCCACGCACTTTGAGATCGACATAGTTTTCAGCATTATTCGGGTCTAATACTCTACATATCCCAGATAAATTACCTTCCAGTTTTCCATTTAGGTTTATTGAAAGGCTATAGTTGGTGAATGGATTGCTAGGAGAGGGTAGTCGATTAATGCTACCAATAAATGTTGTTTTTACGGTGCTTTCGCTCTTAGATGTTGCTGTATCACCTGTTTCATCTCTTCTACTTGAAGTATTACTCCTGTCTTCTTCTGTTTTACTAGGTGAGTCAGAAGTCATCTGGTCTGTTTCCGTTTTATTGCCATTAGCTAAGCTGCCTGTATTAGATACTGGTGGCTTTGGCTCTTCCTTTTGTTCTGTTGTATCGACGCGTGTAATTGTCGAATTTTTACCACCAGTCAAATTTGGAAAATACTGTTTTCCAAACCAAAAACCCGCAAGTAACAACACCAAAATCAAAATAACATATCCATATTTTCTGCTCCAAGATGCTTCGCTTTCAGTGTTCTGTGGCTGTGGAGTAGCAGTAGAAGGCACAAATACGGTATCTTCCGAATCCTTAAAAATTCTTGTACTTTTTATCAATTCAGCTACGCTTTCTGGGCGTTCATGAGGCGAAATAGATAGAGCAGATAAAATAGCTTGCTGGCTTTGTTCTTCAATATTTTTGGAAATCATTTCACGTCGCATTTCGTCAAAATCGCTGATTGGTTTTTGTCCAGTCAATGTATAATAAAGCGTAGCCGCAAGGGAGTAAACATCCATTTTGGCATACTGCCCGTATTTTTGATAAGTACCTTCTCGCAATTCGGGTGCAGAGTAATGTTGCGAATAAGCCAATTGAGACAAATCCAATTTTCCAGAAGCCTCTAGTTCTTTGCAAAGCCCAAAATCTATCAAGACGATAGATTGATCTTTGTCTCTAATCATCAAATTGTCAGGCTTGATGTCCAGATGATAAATATTTTTCGCATGAATACTAGACAAAGCAATATTCAATTGAGCCAACCAACTGTTTAGAAGAGAAATTGGGGGTTTTCCATGCTCGCTCACCCATGCCTGAAGGGTTTTCCCTGCCACGTAGTCCATGACTAAATAAGCCGTGTTGTTTTCTTCAAAGACATCCAAGACTTTGATGATACTAGGATTATCAAAATGTTGAAGGCTGCGTGCTTCCCTCAAAAATCGAGCCTTGGCTTGCACATATTCTTCTTCAGGAAAATGTTCGACCACTACTTCATGAGCAGCACTTCTTACCGCATAATCTTGCAAGTAAAGTTCTTTGATCGCCACTTTTTTATCAAGACGACGATCATGCCCCAAATAAGTGATTCCGAAGCCGCCTTGACCAATCATTTTTTTGATCTCAAATCTTTTTCGATCCAATAAGTAGCCAGTGGGTAGGATGTGGGTATTCATAGTGAACATTTGTGACTAAAATCAACAACAAAGATAACATACAAAAATGAATCTTAAATCCAAAAAAGAATTTAATTGTTGTCTTTTATTGAGTACGTATCTATGAAGAAATGTCCCTGTAAACAGATTGCCTTTTTTAAAATAAATTTAATCTTCTACCTCCAAGCGAGAATAAGCCGCCATTAAAGCACGATAGGTTTGGTCTTGCTGCAAGAGCTGTTCGTTGCCGAGTACGATAAGGTGTTCTTTGGCGCGCGTCAATGCAACATTGAGTTTGCGATCTACGCCATCATCGGATAGAGAAACGAGTGCATCGAGTTGGCTGAGTGCATTGGTGCAGAGCGAAATCAAGATGATGTCTCTTGCGCCGCCTTGATAGCGTTCGACGGTATCAATGGTGATGAGATCAGCATCAATAAAACTATCTTTAAGGACTTCTTTGATCTGGGCAATTTGAGCGCGATAAGGTGTGATGATGCCAATAGAGTTGGCGTGAAAAGAGCGTTGCTCAGCTTCGTAAAGCTGATAGAAATTTTCGATTAAAGATTTTATGGTTTGAGCTTCGTGCAGGTTGGTTTTTCGAGTGAGGCTATTGCGATCGCTCGCCGTTGGGATGAAAATAGTACGATGTTCGCACAAAGTGGCTGTCAAAAAATTGCTGTTGCCATTGAGATGAAAATGAATATTTTGCTGCTGCATTTGGCTGTGTGCAATCTGTTTGGGTAGAATTTTTAGGCTGTTTTGGTAGAAGTGTAGATTGGGGAAATGCATGATGTCTTGGTGCATTCGACCTTGGTGACTAAGCTGCGCATAAGCCCATTTCCAACCCATTTTTCGCGCGCGATGATAGAGGCGTTCGAATAGCGAATTGCGCAGATTATTCAAGCCCAAACGATTCAAATCTTCATCTTCCACTTTGCTTTCTTCTGCATTCTGTACCACCACGGCGGGCAATTGACGATGATCGCCGATGAGCATAAATCGTTTGAAATGAGGCAATAAACCGACCAAAAGTGGTTCGAGTACTTGGGAGGCTTCGTCAATAATGACTCGATGAAAAGTTTTTAGTTTCATCAATTCAGGACGACTGGTCATCGAACTAACGGTGCTCACAAAAATGCGATGTGATTCTAGAATGGCTTTGATTTCTTTGCGGCTTTTCACTTTTGAAATTTTGGTGTGTAGTAGTTGCGCCTTGAAGCGAAGATGCGTGGCTTGCAGCGAACCGATGCGCAGATAATTTTCTTTGATGTGTTCTCCAATACGCTCAATGGCATCACAAATTTCGTCCACCGCTCGATTGGTGTAGGCGAGTAGTAAAATATTTTCTTGACTGTCTTCCATTAAGTGCTTAACGAGGTGTTTGAGCATCATGCTCGTTTTGCCCGTGCCAGGTGGTCCCCAAAGCAAAAAATACTCCTCCGCTGCCAATGCTTTTTCTAGGATTTGGTGCTGTTCGAGCGTCAATTCAGAAGTAGCGGCTAGTTTAAAATTATTGCTTTTTCTCGGAGCGCGAGCGGTCAGCAGCAGTTGGCGTTTGCTATTGGAATGTTGCATGAATTGGTACAAGCCGCGATACATACCAATGAAAGAGCTGTCCATCATGTCATGCTCAATGTTCCAATGTCGAAATTGGTCGAATACTTCGCTATTGAATTGGCGGCTGCGTAATTGCAATACGATTTCTTTGGCATTGATTTCGACGACATTGCCTTTAAAAATTTGGTTAGAGAGCACAGGGATTTTATCGCTCTTCTCTTTTTGCATTGGGTAAAGAATGGCAATGTCGCCCTTTCTAAAATTGGCAAGTGGATGCGTTTGTTCCGTTCGCTGGAATCGCAAAAGTGGTTGCTCTGCATTCGATTGATTATCAAGGACTTTTAAATGACTGAGCAATTCAAATTGATCTTCCTTTAGTTGTCGATCTTTTAGCCACAAAGACGCCAATCCATTTACATTTTCGACACCTTCTATCCCAATTTTTGCTAGCTGATGTTCACGCGCAATGAAGCTCGAAAAGGCATTGAAATATTTTTGCTCCAAACGGCTCATGCCTTGATAGACCTTCTGAAAATTAGCGATGTCTTGACCTAAAAATCCCTTGACGTGGACGTAGCGATTGCTATTTACTTTCAGGAAAATGTTGCCCAATTCTAGGGAGCGTTCTTGACGCGTTGATTTATTGAAAGCACTTGATAATTGCGCGATTTCCCAATCTATCGCTACCAATTGATTGCGAACTTGTAAGGCTTCATATTGTTGGGCTTTCACGCGAGGGGCGAAACGCAAAGATTTTTGCTGCAAACCAGAGTATAGAATATAATTTTTAGGATCAAGTCCTTTCCCAAAAACGGACTGAATCATTAGATCATATAACAAAGTCTGCGTGAAATGCGAATGTGAAATGCCATATTGGTTGGGACGATAAGCTTTGCCGCTTTTCAACTCTACAATCGCAGAACGTCCCTTTTCACGATGAAAAACATCCAAACGTCCTTGTATGCCGTAGGTTTCGGAATAGAAAGAAGGTTCGAGTAAGCAATTTTCGGCTTGAATCTGTTCCGACTCAAAATCTTGTAACACCATGCGTTTCAGGACGCTGTAATGCAGCTGAGATTTCTGCATAATAGAACGAATCTCTTGATCGCTATATAGGCAAAAGGTGAGTGGATTGAGCTTCTGGAAAACCTTAGCAAAAGTATCTTTGAAGGTCGCTTCGGGGCGTGTCATGATTTCATCCAAGAAGAAATTGGCGATGTTTCCGAGCATTAAATTGGCATTGCTCGGCATCGGGAGGTACTTTTTGAGCAAGTAAAAAATAGGTTCTGCTCCTTGCGCACTAAAGCAAGCCGCAATCGCGGAAATATCCACCAAATAATCTGGCTCAATGACAAAGGCTCTTGGGCGATAAATACCCGCTTCGTCCACTTCCACATCCAGTAGATTGAGCGTGACGGGAAAGCCAAAAACCCGCCTAATTTTCTCAATACTGGGATTGAAATTTTCATTGCGCTCTGGCAGATTGTATTGTACTCGAATATCTGTTGCCGATAAATCTTCGGAGCGCACCACCAACTGCTCTTGCGCCCGATCATCGGCCACTGCTACGACACGTACTTTTGGATAAAAAGCCGCAATCGGTACTTCTGAAATGTTTAAAGGAAAGCGTTTCGGTAAACTATTTTTAAGGCTTTCGGGAATATCGACTTTAAAAATCTGCTGAATGATACGCACCAAAACATTCAAGCCCGCCAAATAGACGTCTTCTGCTTCATCTTCTTTCTTTGCCTTAGCTGCTTTTCGAAAATGATGAATGTGTAGTTGTAGCTTTTTGTCTAATTGATAGGTTTGGCTGGCATAGACGATCCTAGAAAAAAGGGTAGAAAACTGGATGCGTTCTCGGCGTGTCGCTTCCACAAAAATCAAGCCCATTAAGCGATACAAAGCTTCCACTTGTTCTGCTTTTGTCAGTGTTATCGCTGATTCAATCTTCTCCAATTCTCGAAGCAACAGATTGCCTAATGCTTTTTTGTTCATGGATGCGAAGATAAGAAAAAACACAATTTCATTGAAAAGGAACTCAAAATACCATAAAGCATTCAAATTCTTTTGCTCAATAGTAAAAATTAGCTTACTTTTGCAGCCCTTTACGAAAAAATCGAAGCATCTATTCTAGCATAATAGTACAAGCTTTGGCTTGTTTTCAATAGTTTTGAGAGATTAGCTAGAAATTCAGATAAATTTTAAAGCATGAAACGTACATATCAACCATCAAGAAGAAAGAGAAAAAACAAACATGGTTTTCGGGAAAGGATGAGTAGTAAAAATGGTCGTAAGGTATTGGCACGCCGTAGAGCGAAAGGTCGTAAACGTTTGAGTGTATCTGATGATATGAGGTTGAAGTAAGATTGCAATTTGTTGTCTGATATTCTACCCTTTTAGTCCGCCTATGTTCGTCTCCAAAGTCAGTATCTATTGACCGCTGAACTAGGACCTAGTCACAAAAAGATTAGCTGTAAGAGCCAGCTTACAGCTAATCTTCGTCTATTTAATCTTCTACCTCTTCAGTCCTTCCAACTGCTCTATTTGCCATCCCTTCTCGCTCCGTCAAAGCATCTCCGAGTTCCGTTCTCATCTCCTCTGCTTGCGCCACCAGATTTGCAAGGATTTCTGGCTGTTGTCTTGCTACGTTTTGGGTTTCGCTGATGTCGTTCTTCAAATCATACAATTCCATTTCTTCCAACTGATGGTATTCGTATTCAATCGGTAAACCATCATTGTTTCCCTTCCTGCCATTGAGTGTTCGATAGCGATAAGGAAAATAGAGTTTCCAGCGTCCATCACCACTCAAAACTGCTTGTAGTTCATTGCGTTGATGATAAAAAAAATAAGCATCCTGGTGAGGCGGTGCATCGTCTTTTCCCAACATCAAGTCACTCATATTCTTACCATCTATTTTCCTTTCTGGCAATCTCGCACCTGTGATATGAGCAATCGTAGGCAACAGATCAATAGTCATAGCAGGTCGTGAAACGGTTCTATTAGCAGGAATTTTGCCTTTCCACTGCATGATGCAAGGTACTCGAACACCGCCCTCCCAAGCTGTTCCTTTACCTTCTCGAAGCGGTAATGCAGAACCTGCATGAGTGCCATAAGAAAGCCATGGACCGTTGTCAGAGGTAAAAATCACCAGTGTATTTTCTTCCAAATCATATTCTTTCAGAGCAGCTACTATTTCTCCTGTTGACCAATCAATTTCTTCAATCACATCGCCGTACAAACCTGCTTTGGATTTGCCCTTAAATTTATTCGACACAAAAAGTGGAACGTGTGGCATCGAATGAGCGACATACAGAAAGAAGGGCTTTGTTTTGTTTTGCTCAATAAACTTCACCGCGCGCTCAGTGTATTGAATGGTGATTTGGCTTTGATCTTCTAGCGTATCAATCACTTTTTCATTTTCCATTAAAGGTAAAGCGGGAAAGTCAAATTTAGTGCCTTGCCATGGATGATAAGGCCACATATCATTGGAGTAAGGAATGCCAAAATATTCATCGAAGCCTTGTCGTGTGGGCAACAACTCAGCTTCTGAACCCAGATGCCATTTGCCATAGATAGCGGTGGCATAATCTAGGGGTTTCAAAATCTCTGCAATGGTTTCTTCTTCAAGATGCAAACCTTTCCTAACTCTGGGCATGTAAGCACCGTGAATGCCAAGTCGATTGGGATAGCAACCCGTAAGCAGGGCAGCACGTGAGGCAGAACAAACAGGCTGAGCCACATAAAACTGTGTAAATTTCGTACCTGCCGCCGCCATAGCATCAAGCTGTGGTGTTTTAATATTGGGCGAACCAAAACATCCAATATCTTGGTAGCCCTGATCGTCGGTGAAAATGATGATGACGTTGGGTGGACGTTGATCTTTTTGTGCTAGCTTTTTATTTTGGCAAAAAGAGAGCAAGAGCAGTAGTGATGCAAGATATAGATATTTCATATTATTATTATTATTTTTGTATTAGGCGTGTACGAAGTCTTAAGCTATGTGGACGGAACCGAACCACTACTTATCACTAAAAGGGTTCTCTCATAAAAGCAAGTAAGACTCAAAAATAAGAAGGTACGTACCGTTTTCTACAAAAAACTAAGTCTTATGTTTTCTGAAATGTCCTTGAGTGTTTCAAAAAACATCCTACTTTGCAGTTTAACCGCTACAAAATAGCACATTGGATTTTATGAGAAAACCCTACTATCACTAAGAGCTTATTTGGAAATTAATAATTGTTCTATAAACAGTTCTTTTTCCGTTACTCAGCGTTAAAAAAATGGCCATCAGTCTCACGCCTCACGCCTGAGGCGGACACGGTGAGGCAGACAAGGTTTAGCTAGACCGTGTCCGCCTAAGGCTGATAAGCTGCCGTTTTTGCCTTGATTAACGAAAAAATGCTCATTTTCGACTCGAAGATCAACATCCAAATAGGCTCTAAATTAAGAAAAAATGGCAGTTATCGCATTAGAAGGCATGTCCTTTCATGCTTTTCATGGATATTATGAAGAAGAAACCGCAATGGGAGGCACTTTCGTTTTAGACGTTTACATCACAACGCCATCGGTAGCGAAAGCCGCTGCCATAGACGATCTGGACGGTACGATCAATTACGAAACGATCTATTTTATCTGTAAATCAGAAATGAAAAAGACCTCAAAAATGATAGAAACGGTCGCACAACGCATATTGGATCGTTTGAGTTATCAGTATGGCGAAAAGACCAAAAATATTAAGGTGCGATTGAAAAAATTAAATCCACCACTGGGCGGAAAAGTGGCCTGTGCTTATATCGAAATAGAATCTTCGGGGGGTAAGGCAGGTGCTGGCAAAATGGGTAGGCAGCAGTTTCAGGACATGGAAGAAGAAGATGAATTGGATTTTGATCGCTTTAATTTTTAAAGCACGGGCGTGTGATTTTTCAAGCTGTTTATTTGTTGAATCGTTCAGTTATTTATTCGCTCCTAAACATTGGGTTATCAAATTAACAGTTGAGTATCATCAACGAATAAACAAAAAATCATTCCCGCTCAAAGTATAGTTTCGAGGCGCATAACATTATCTAAATGCAAGGCACTTCTAATAATGCCTTGCATCTGAATTTGTCATTAAGCCAAAGAAAGACTTTCCTTTGCCACCGGCGTAGCTGGTTTGTAGGATTTTTTGTCAATAATCATTTTGGCTAATATCTCTTTCATAATTTCAGATGTGCCACCACCGATCGGTCCTAAACGGCTGTCCCTCAGCATTCTTGCGAGCGGATATTCTTCCATGTAGCCGTAGCCGCCCAAAAACTGTAAACAATTGTAGATGACTTGGTCGGCGATTTTAGTGCATTGAAGTTTGGACATGCTGGCTTCCTTTACAACATATTCTCCTTGATCCAATCGCTTGATGGTTGCGTAATTAAAGGTTTTTGCCATCTCTACTTCGGTGGACATCTCTGCGATCTGATGTCGCAAAGCCTGATAGCGATCCAAAGACTTGCCAAAAGCCGTTCGCTCGGACATATATTGCAGTGTATATTCCAAAGCATATTCCGCGCGTGCGTGCGCATTGATTCCCATAATCAATCGCTCCAAAGCAAGGTGTTGCATCAGATAAGCAAAACCTTGTTCTTCTTCGCCTAATAAGTTTCTAAGCGGCACTTTCACATTATCAAAAGCCAATTCTGCGGTATCAGAAGCACGCCAACCCAATTTGTCAAGTTTAGAAGCACTAATACCTGCCATTGCTCGATCTAACACAAATAAACTGATCCCTTTCGCGCCCTTAGCCGTATCGGTCTTGGCAGAAACCACCAAGTAATCGCTGTAAAAACCGTTGGTGATAAAAGTCTTTGAGCCGTTCAAAATGTAATGGTCGCCCTGTCTCACTGCGGTCGCGCGCATTGCCCCTACGTCTGAGCCCGCAAATGGCTCGGTGATACACAAACAACCGATCTTTTCGCCACTGATACTAGGGGCTAGGTATTTTTCCTTGATGTATTCACTACCTTCTGCGTTGAGGTGGGTCATCGCCAGATAAGTGTGCGCCCACATGGCAGCCGCAAAGCCTCCAGAATTGATGCGCTGCATCTCTTCTAAAAAGATGACGGTGTAAAAAAGGTCTAAATCTAGTCCACCGTATTGCTCTGGATAATTAATACCGAAGTAGCCCATTTCACCAAACTTTTGCCAGATGAAACGCTCAATAGTTCCTTCTTTTTCCCATTTCTCAAGATGTGGCACCACTTCTTTTTGCAAAAAATCCCTGAATCCTTCACGGAAAAAAACGTGTTCTGCTGTGAAATACATAAGGTTTATTTTTTTGATTCGGACTAATGATTTGGGAATACGGGTTACACTAGCCTTTGCAGGCTAATTGGTGTGTATTTAGATACAGCCACAATATAAAAAATGTTGCTTAGAAATCGTAAAATAACTAAAAAAGAGGAAAAAATTAGTATGTTGCTAAGTAATGTCTGAAAGATAAATTCACATGCTTGATTTTTCGAAAACGAAATGAAAAACTTCGTTTTCCATTTCGTTTTTAAAAGATCCTTTCGGGCGCATCAGCCTAAATGTAGTGTAAACTAAGTTTATTTATATTTTAAATGTAGAGTTTGAGGGAGAAAAAAGGGTTTTATAAAAACCCTTTTTTCTCCCTCAACCCTTTTTCGCCGCCGTCTTCGATGGCGGCAGATGGGTTTTTTAAAGCTCGAAATTAAAACAAACTTAGTTTACACGGTACTAAGTACATTGTAAACTAAGTTTCAGTTGATTCTGAGAAGCGAAAAACTCGAAGAGTTTGGAGCTTCAAAAAAAATCCCTGCGCCGCCGAAGGCGGCGCGGAA
>JBCCRX010000224.1:0-10989 GCA_039201015.1 Bacteroidota bacterium
CTGTTTTGCACCCCTAAAACCCCTCTAGCAAAAAGTTTTTCGCCTTAGAAAAAAACTTTTTGCGTTTTTTAGAGACGAAATCTTCATTTTTTAAACTGCGTACCCTTTTGAAACCATATATTATTTATTCATAACAGAGAATGAAATACCTACCAGCAGGCAGACAAAATTTTAAAGAGATTATAGAAGAAGACCTACTCTACTTAGATAAAACGCGACAGATTTATGAATTATTGAACAATGGTAAATTTTACTTTCTATCGCGTCCTCGTCGTTTTGGTAAATCTCTATTGCTTTCTGTTTTTAGGTATCTATTTAGTGGAAAAAAGCAAGTTTTTGAAGATTTATACATCGCTCAAGAAACGGATTATGCGTTTGAAGAATATCCCGTTATACAATTCAATTTTGCTGATTACGGAGCAGAAGTGACTAATTTGAAAGAAGTCTTGAGTGCAGATATACAACGCAAAGCGAAAGATTTTAAAATGGAAGTTGATATGGTTTCGCTTTCCACCCAGTTTATGACCCTAGTTCAAAATATTGCTACAAAGGGAAAACCAGTTGTTCTACTGATTGATGAATACGATAAACCCATAGTTGATTTTTTGACAGAGCCTGAGAAAGCCAAAAAAAACCAACAAATTTTGAGGCAATTTTTTGGACCGTTGAAAGGTTTGGATTCTTTGGGACATTTGCGTTTTTTATTCATCACAGGCGTTTCCAAGTTCAGTAAAGTTAGTCTATTTTCGGATTTGAATAACCTAACAGATTTGAGTATTCATGCTTTAAGTCACGATCTCTTGGGCATTACACAAAAAGAATTAGAGCAAAATTTTGCATCGCACATTGAAAAAGCGGCACTCAAATTCCAGTTATCCAAAGAAGATTTGCTGGAAGCGATGAAGACTTGGTACAATGGTTATTCTTACGATGGAAAAATTCGTTTGTACAATCCTTTTTCCATTTTGCATTTTTTTCAAAATTACCACTTTGGTAACTATTGGTTCGACACAGGAACGCCTACTTTCCTTGTAAAAACGATTAGAGATAGAGGCATTGATCCTAGAGAATATGAAGAAACTGGTGTCAATGAAGCTTTTTTGACTAGGTTTTCTTTGGAAGATCTCAATATGACTGGACTGCTCTTCCAGACAGGCTATTTGACAATCAAGAGAATAGAATACCGAAATTTAGTAGCACGCTACTTTTTAGGCTATCCCAATCGAGAAGTACGCAATGCCATGATGTACAATTTGGCTAAGGCATTTACTTATACTTCCGCTTCAACGCTTAGCACATCGCTACTAAAAATGCAGGACGGCTTAGAGGAAGGCAATATGACTCTTTTTATAGAACACCTACGCATCATTCTCTCCGATCTAAAATACAATTGGCAACCACCAAAACAATATAAAACCACGGAAGAACTCTTCAGAATGTGGGAAGGCTATTTTCATACTATTTTGTATCTAATTACCTCTTATATGGATATGTTTGTGGATGCAGAAGTTTCGCATAGCAAAGGTCGCTTGGATTTGATTGCGGAGACGGAACATTATATTTATCTGATGGAATTTAAGATGGATGGAAAAACGGAGAACGCCATAGCGCAAATCAAAGAGAGAGCTTACGCTACACCTTACAAAAACCGATCAAAAACCGTTTTTCTAGTCGGAATTAATTTCTCAAATGAAGAGCGCAATGTGGAAAGTTGGGAAGCGGAAAAATGGACATAAGAAACGTACAATGAAAATCAACGCAAACGAACGCCAACGCAATATCTACATCAACGGCATCAGTGGTCAAAAGCCAGTCTTACCAAGCAATTTAGAGGCGCTGGAAGCACTAGCCAAAAATAAGCTCTCCGCCGAAGCCTTTGCCTACATTGCAGGAGGCGCAGGCAGGGGACAAACCATACAAAACAATAGCAATGACTTCCGAAAATGGCGAATCGTACCCAATATGCTGCGTGATGTTTCCGTACGAGATACTAGTATTGAATTGTTCGGGAAAAAATTAAATGCGCCGCTATTGCTTTGCCCAATCGGCGTATTGGAATTGGCGCATCCAGAAGCAGATGTAGCGGTGGCAAAAGCGGCAGCACAATACGAAATTCCGATGATTTTCTCCAATCAAGCTTCTGTGGCGATGGAAGAAACGGCAAGCCTTATGGGAGATGCGCCGCGTTGGTTTCAGTTGTACTGGAGCAAATCCAACGACTTGATCAGCAGCTTTGTGGAGCGTGCAGAAAAAGTGAATTGCAGCGCCATAGTTGTCACTTTGGACACCAATATTTTGGGTTGGCGGACGCAAGATTTGGACTTGGCCTACTTGCCATTTTTGCAAGCAAAAGGCATTGCACAATATACGAGCGATCCTGTTTTTCAGCGATTGATAGATGAAGAAACAGCAGCACAAGACAATCCTAAAAGAAAGCTCAATTACAACACTTTTCTTTCTGTGTATCAACTCCTGAAAAACTATCCCGATTCTTTCTTCAAGAACTTAAAAACACAACGCCCACTCAAAGCCGTCCGTACTTTTATCAATATCTTTTCGCGACCTTCCTTGACTTGGGAAGAGTTGCCTTTTCTGCGCAATCAGACCAAACTACCCATCCTGCTCAAAGGCATTTTACATCCCGATGATGCCAAAAAAGCAATGGACTATGGCATGGACGGCATCATTGTATCCAACCACGGCGGCAGACAGGTAGATGGTGCTATTTCCAGCATAGCGGCTTTGCCTGAGATTGTGAAAGCAGTGAACGGAAAAGTACCTGTATTGATGGACAGTGGCATTCGATCGGGTGCGGATGTATTTAAGGCACTGGCTTTGGGAGCGAAGGCGGTTTGTTTGGGAAGACCTTACGTCTATGGGCTGTCACTGGCAGGGCAAGCTGGCGTAGAAGAAGTCATTCAGAATCTATTGTCTGAATTTGAATTAACAATGGCTTTGTCGGGTTGCAAGAAAATTGAAGAGATTGGCGCGAGGAATCTGAGGATTCAATAATGATAGAACTACATTTGCGCCTCAAATATTTGAGCATAGATTTCTGTGGTTACCTCAAAAAATCTTCCAAAGTCTTTCTTAGAGCTTGTTTGGATTTTGATCTTTGACGCGAAAACAAGCTCCTATTAATCAAACAGATAATATTCATATTTATGTCAGACTTACTCAAAATATTTGAAAATAAACAAGCCTTAGCTGTCCAGTATGCAGCCGATTTACAGCAATGGGTGAAAGAGCGAAATCAATTGACAATTGCACTCTCAGGAGGCAGTACCCCTAAAGTACTTTTCCAGCATCTTGCAACACACTACATCAATAAAATAGATTGGTCAAAAGTACATTTTTTTTGGGGCGATGAACGCTGTGTACCACCAGATGACAAAGAAAGTAATTACAAAATGACTTACGACCTGCTGCTGCAATATATTCCTGAAAATCAGCGAAATATCTATCGAATAAAAGGAGAAAATCTACCTCAAGAAGAAGCTATTCGATACGCAGCAATTATTCAATCTGTCGTAGCAGAAAAAAACGGATGCCCTCAATTTGATGTGATGATGTTAGGTATGGGCGATGACGGACACACGGCTTCCATATTTCCAGACCAAATGGAACTACTAAGTTCAAATTATATTTGCGCCACTGCAAAACATCCTGTTTCGGGGCAAATTCGGGTCAGCTTGACAGGAAAAGTGATTAATAATGCGAAACAAATTACTTTTTTGGTGACGGGTAGCGGGAAAGCGCAGCGAATGCGAGAGATCATTAAGAAGGAAGGCGCTTATAAAAGCTATCCTGCTGCGCACGTCAAAGCCTTGGACGGACACTTACGTTGGTATTCAGATGAAGCTGCGGTGACTTTGTTGTAAATAAACGAATATAATACATCATGTGGACTTGTCCTAAATGCAACCGACAATTTAAGACCACCAATCAGTCGCATACTTGCAACGAAACGACCTTGGACGATTTGTTCTTGAAATGTTCAGACGAACTTATTTTGGCTTTTGATCGTGTGCTATCGGAGGTCATCAATTGGCAACCTTGCAGTGTTGGTGCGGCAAAAAAAGCAGTGGTATTCACTAGCAAAAAGGCATGGCTTATCTTGCGTCCAATGACAAAAGCTTTAGACCTAAAGTTTTATCATGGCACAATTTTGGAAAGCGATTCTTTGCACCAAACTACAAAGTGGGGAAAAAAGTATGCACACCATATTCGCATTCGGCAAGAAGAAGACTTAACAGAGGAAGTGTTCGATCTACTAAGGAATAATAAAACAATAACTTATAACATCTGCCTGCTTCTTTTTCCCTTATTTGAGCTTTAAAATCAGTCATAGTATCAACAATAATCCTTCTTTTAAAATTCAACTAAGAAAAAAATAAGCTAGTCCTATATCTATAATTTATTATTTCATTATTCCTAAGAAAGGGACATCGGTTTTCGCTGTAGTAGGAATATATATGTTTTAAATGAATGTATATCAATCTTGCGCCTGCTTCAATAATAAACGCCAAAACCTTTGTTTTCTACAACAAAAACCCTATTTTTGCGCTCGTTTTTTTATAAAAATTATTGTTAATATATTTCTATGCAACAATACGAAGTAACTTTCATAGTAGATCCAGTTCTTTCAAAAGAAGAAATCGGAGCTACTGCTAAGGCGTACGAGGATCAACTCAAAGAGTTGGGAGCAACTATCGTCAATGTGGATGATATTGGCTTGAAGCAATTGGCTTATCCAATCAATAAGCGTACTTCTGGCATTTACTATTGTATCGAATTTCAAGTAGAAGATCGTTCTGCGATTGCTACTTTGGAATTGACGTACCGCAGGGATGCGCGTGTACTGCGTTTCTTGACAGTAAAGCTAGATAAGTACGGTGTAAAATACAATGAGGACAGACGTGCTGGTAAAATTGGTAAGAGTCGTCCCGTCAAGCCTGCTGTGGAAGCAGAAACCAATAAAAAGGACAACCGCAGAGGCAACAGAAGAGGTGGCAATCGATCAAGAAATCGTTAATTTTCTAGTTTGCAAATAAAAAATTATCATTAGACCTTTCAAAGGAGGGTTTGAAAGAATTGAGAGGTTGAGAGAATTGAGCGTGGTGCTTTTCTCAATTCTCTCACCGCTCTTGTTTTTCTCAAAAAATTGGAGGTCTTAATACTAAAACTAAAGAAACATGGCATCAAGAGATGATATTAAGTTTTTGAGTAATCCCAATATCGGTCAACAACGCAAAAAGTACTGCCGATTCAAGAGATATGGCATCAAGCACATAGACTACAAAGACCCTGACTTTTTAATGCAATTTGTGAATGAGCAAGGGAAAATTTTACCCCGCCGCATTACAGGTAACTCATTGAAATATCAGCGAAAAGTAGCAACTGCGATTAAGCGGGCGCGTCATTTGGCGATGTTGCCTTATGTAGCAGACCTTTTAAAGTAAGTCGCTAATTTTTATGGCATACAATTGCCAGAAAGGGCTTTTGGAGAGAACGATAATCAATTCATGATTTATCAGACACAACTCAACAAAGCATAAAAACACAATGTGATGAATGTCATTCTATTAAAAGATTTAGAAAAAGTGGGTGAAAAGTTTGAAGTCGTAGCCGTGAAAGCTGGTTACGGCCGTAACTTTCTAATTCCACAAAAATTGGCGATCATTGCCAATAAAGATAACTTGTCTCGCTTAGATGAACACAAAGCGCGGGAAGCAGAACAAGAAGCAACTCAAGTTGCTGAGTTCGAGGCGATCAAAGAAAAAATTGAAAGCAAAACGTTGTCTATTGGTGCAAAAGCGGGTACTAGTGGTAAAATATTTGGTAGTGTTACTACAGTTCAATTGGCGCAGGCAATGGAAAGCGAATTGGGCGTAGAGGTAGATCGCAAGACCATAGAAATAGCAGAAGAAGTGAAAGAACTAGGAGCTTATACTGCTACGGTCAAACTACACAAACGAGTAATAGCAGAGTTGAAGTTTGAAGTGATAGCAGAGTAAAATGCACCGCCCTTGTTTTCGACAATCGGGCTATTTGTCCTTCTAAAGCTGTAGTACTAGTACACTGTAAACTAAGTTTGTTTTAATTCTGAGAAGCGAGAAATTCCTTAGAATTTCGAGCTTTAAAAAACTATCTGCCGCCGTCTTTGACGGCGGCGACCAAGGGATGAGGGAGAAAAAAAGGTTTTTCTAAAACCCTTTTTTCTCCCTCAAACTACCCTATTTAAGAATGCAGAGAAACTTAGTTTACACGGTACTATTTAAAAGGATGATCTAAGAGTCGTGTTCTTATACTACAAGCGGGACAAATCTATGCAAACAGTATTCTTGTTTATCGCGCCTCACGCCTAAGGCGGACATAGTAGGCAGGTACTTCTCTTTAAATTGTTTATTTGTTTAAGCACAAATAGCCATTCTTTGAATCTACTGCTAGCAAAGAGCGAAAGTAAGGATACTTTCGCTTTTTTCGATTATCGTTCCTACTTCCTCTAGAGTGAACCTATTTCAAACATTAACGAAATGTTAATTTTAAGTTTTTTTTCACTTATTTTAACATTTAAAATTTTGTAGGGCTCACTTTTTTTACGTATGTTTGTTATCATACTGAAAAAAGCTAAACAAATCAGGCATGGAGTGAGAAGAGCTATAAAGAAATCGCTATTGACTTATCCTATAGAACTCTTCCAGCTTACTTACTTATAAAATTTATTGTGTGCAGTTTCTGAACATTGTTTCATGTTCAAGAGTTAGTAAATTACTGATAATTAATCGTTTGGGTATTTCATTTTAAGAGACTACTAAATATTATCTGCTAAGGCACCAAAATATTGTCCTCAAAATCAAAAGACCATAAGTTGTAAAGTAGCTCGTGTAATAATTGTAATAGGCTAGGGTGGCACGCCATCTTAGCTTTTTTATTTTTATCATTTTGGACATTCCTTTTCTATCTCGCTACTCTGCCTCTGCTTTGTGTATAAGCTCTAAATTATTTCACCTGGAACATTCCAAAAAACATCTCTCCGAAGGCATCGTTAAAATAGCCATAGATTTGGAACTTATGGTTCGCAATGCATTCAACAATCTCTATCATAGTCTCCAGCAGATTACGTCGATCTTGCTTTTATTGTGCGTTAGCCAGTTTGCACTCAGCCAAACCAATCCTTTCTCCAACCAACGTAGCATGATCGTTTCTTTCCAGAAGGGAGCAGTCGTCGTGGACAGCTTAACTGTAGTACCAGCATCTGTGCGTATTTTTCTAAGCGAATCAGACAGTAGTATTAGCAATATCACATTGGATAGCAAGGCATTTTTAGTGCAAAATACCACAATTTATATCCTCCAAATAGACGAAAAAATTAAACCCCAATATCCTTATCTCTCTATCCAGTATAGAACATTGCCCTTCAATTTAGGGCAAAGTTTCACACATTTCGACACCACCCAAACCAGCCTAAATGACAAAGAAGGCATACTCGACTTCAGCTACAATCCTTTTCAAGAAAAAGAGACTCGACTCGACTTTGGCACACTCGACTACAATGGTAGCTTCACGCGTGGACTTTCCTTTGGCAATAGTCAGAATGTGGTGCTAAATTCTAATTTTAATCTACAGCTCTCAGGCGACTTGGGCGATGATATTGAAATTTTGGCAGCGATTACAGATGAAAATATCCCATTGCAAGCAGAAGGCAATACCCAACAACTTCAAGAATTTGATAAAATTTTTATTCAATTGAGTCGTCGAAACAATAAACTGATTGCTGGTGATTACGAGTTGCTGCGTCCCAAAAGCTACTTTATGAATTATTATAAAAAGCTACAAGGGGCGACTTTTTCGAATACAGAAAGCCTGAAAAAAGGAATGCTGACAAGTAAAGCAAGCGTAGCAGTGGCAAGAGGAAAATTTGCAAGAAATCAGTTCGTCGCGATAGAAGGCAATCAAGGTCCATATAAACTACGTGGCTCAGAAGGAGAACGCTTTATCATTGCATTGGCGGGCACAGAAAAGGTTTTCATGGACGGCGTTTTATTGACCAGAGGAATAGACCAAGACTACATCATCGACTACAATCGAGCAGAGCTGACCTTCACGAACAAACGGCTGATGACCAAAGACATCCGCATCATCGTGGAGTTTGAATATTCTGACCAGCAGTATTTGACTTCACTCTATGCGATCAATACGGACTACGAAAGTGAGAAATGGCAAGTATCCTTCAATCTGCTCAGCCAACAAGACAGCCGAATGCCGATTGATAGCCTCCCTGATAATCAGCAGTTTGCGTTGAATCAAGCGGGTGATGATCCCGATAGAGCCGTCGTGAGTAGCATTGATTCCCTGACTGCTTTCGATCCACTTCGAGTCCTGTATCTTCGCAAAGATACACTGGTAGAGATCAATGGAAATCCTCAGAATTTTCAAATATTGGTTTACTCTGACCGTTCTGATGCACGATTGGCAGCGCGTTTTTCGGAAGTGGGTTTGGGCAATGGAAATTATGTCTTAAGCCAAAATCAGCTTGCTGCTAGTGGACGCATTTTTGAATGGATGGCACCCGATCCTTTCACAGGCACACCACGCGGCAATTATGAACCTATCGTGCAACTAGCCACACCCAAGCAACAACAATTGTACAGCCTCAATGCCGCTTATCAGTTGGGAAAAAAGGGCAAAATAGGCAGTGAAATTTCTTTGAGTAATAATGATCTCAACCGCCTTTCTGGTCTGGGCGACGATGATAATTTGGGTTTGGCGACTTATGCTTTTTATCAACAAGATTTTGATTTGGGAGCAAAAGGCTGGCAAGTCAGTACCGACTGGAGCTACGAATGGGTGCAAAGCCAATTTCAGGCCTTGAATCCTTATCGAAAAGCGGAATTTGTGCGCGATTGGAATGTCGAAAATAGCGAAACTAGTGCGGAGCAAATCGGCAAAGCAAGAGTAGAAATCAGAAAGGCAGATTTAGGGCGGTGGTCGTATGAATTGAGTAGTTTTTTGCGCGATTCGACCTACACGGGCTGGAAACATTTATCGCAAATCCAAATTCAAAGCAATCAATGGGAAATAGACGGACAACTCAATTGGCTGACAACGGACGCCCAAACGGAAAGCAGTACTTTTTTTCGCCCTAAATTGAGGATCAAAAAAACTTTTGAAAAACTGAACGACTGGAGTGTGGAATGGTATGGCGAAAGAGAGCGAAATGACCGTTTTAGTGATTTTTCGGATACACTCCAAAACAATAGTTTCTACTACGATCTCTATCGAAGTAAACTTCAAAGTCCACAAAACCCCAAATGGAATGCTGCCCTTCAATATTCGCAACGCTATGATTATCAGCCCTTCGCGAAGCGATTTGAGCGCATCAGCTTAGCAGATGAAATTAATCTGAATGGAGACTGGAATGCTGGGCGCGTATCAAGATTGGCTTGGAATATGACTTATCGCAATCTAAAAGTACAGCAAGAACGCACCAATTTAGAGCCACAAGAGACTTACCTGGGCCGTATTCAGCATTTGCTCAATGCTTGGAAAGGTGCGCTGCGTACCAATATGACTTATGAGATAGGTTCGGGACAAGAACCCAAAATTGAATACAATTATCTGCGTGTACAGCAAGGAGAAGGCATTTATATCTGGAATGACTATAATCAAGATAGTATCGCGCAAGTTAACGAATTTGAAGTCTCCAATTACCAAGACCAAGCGGATTATGTGCGCGTTTCCATTTTCACAGACGACTTCATTCGGAGCAACCAAGTCCAATACAATCAAAGCATCAATTTTGATGCCAAACGCCTTTGGAAAAATCCCCAAAAAGGGCAGCGATTTCTCAGCAAGTTTTCGGTTATTTCTTCTTGGCGCATCAATCGGAAAGTACTAGACGTGGCGGGCGTTTCTGCTTGGAATCCCTTTCAACTCAATATCGCAGATACCGCTCTGGTTGCTACCAGTTCGCTGATCCGTAATGTTCTGTTCTTCGACCGCAATAATGCAGCTTTTAATTTACAAATTGGGACGCAAAATAATCGCCAGAAGCAAGTGCTGACTTCTGGTTTTGAGAGTCGACAGCAATTGGAGTACTTCGTGAATAGTCGTTGGAATATCGGAAGACAGATGAGTAGCCAAATAGAACTGAAATACGGCAGTCGGGTCAATGATTCCGAGCGTTTTCAAAGTCGAGATTTTCAGGTCGATTTTTATGAAATCGCGCCCCAATTCACCTGGCAACCCAATCTTCAATTTCGTGCTATTCTGCTTTATAAATACCTCAATAGCGACAACCAGTTGGGGGTTGAAACACTGAATAGTAATGACCTTAGCATTGAGTTGACTTTCAATAAAAATACAAGTACTTCTATACGTCTGCGTACTTCTTACATCACTGTTGACTTCAAAGGTAACAATCAATCGCCCGTCGCTTTTGCCATGCTCAACGGCTTACAAAACGGACAAAACTTGCTGTGGAATTTAAGTTTTGATCGCCAGATCGGGCGCAATATCCGATTGAGTATCAGCTACGACGGACGCAGAATCGGAGAAAATCGCTTGGTACATATAGGAAGAATGCAGGTGGGGGCAGTATTTTAAAGCTATCGGCTATTTGCTGTTGGTAATTAGCCGCTTTGCTAGACTTTTAAAGTTTTTAGCTCAAAATTTCTTCCACACCTTAGCTCGCTCACATCAATTATTCACGATGGCACAAAGCGCAATGTCCTTTTTTTTGCTTAATATTCCTTATTAACTTTTTATCTATTTGGCTATGTAGGGATTTTCCCTGTAGCCAAATGATTGAAATTTCACTTTCAAAAGTAGTAAAGTACCAAAGATTAAGTACTTAGACAAAATTAATCTAGCTATTCAACTCGGCAGCATCGCGCTTGCAGCGCTCGCTGCCTCGTGGTGGTCTTGGAGGGCAGACAAAATATAAGATGTTGTTTTACAACATCTTATATTTTATCTGCCCTCCAA
>JBCCRX010000225.1:0-10978 GCA_039201015.1 Bacteroidota bacterium
AAGCTTACCTTTGTTTTTGATAATTTCGGAACTGAATTTAATCCTGATGAATCCAAAGTATTTAAAAAGAACGTAGAAGAGTGGTTACTTCCGCACATACAGCTTAGGATGTTCTTTAGGTCTATGGAAATGTATATAAATAATCATAGAGATGCACCAGAAAGTGTACATGGCGTGGAGCAGTTGTATAAGGAATTAGATCGCCTAACTGTTTATATAGAAGAAAAGTATCCTAGAAATATTTTGGAAGACTATTATAAAAGTCAATTCACTTCTACTGTTAATTACTTCAAAAATGTATTGGAAAAGCAGATTGTAGAATTACAAAAAGCTTACAAGGCTTATACAGATCAGGAATATGATGACTCTTTACTAGCATATCAAATAGACAACAGAGAAGATTTTTATAAAGCCAATCAGGCACTTTACAAACGATCTGGCGGAAAAGATGGATTTGCCATAGATAATATGATTGATGCTTGTAAAGATTTGATTTTGCTATATCGACTAATTGGAGATAGAGAAAAAGAGATACACGTCGAAGGCAGACTTGACGCACTCAATACTTTAAGACCTTAAATCACAATTTTCACCTAATTCACTTGCTATGAAGGCTCTGTTTCATTTTTTCAATATTTACGCGATGATTTTAGGCTGCTTATTGTTTTCCGTACCTGCCCTTTTTGGACAGCAAAATGCCGTCATGACTCATCTAGATACTGCATTTATAGATACAAAAATGCCAGTGGGCGTTAGTGATTTATTTGAGGAAAACAGCATCTTCCGCAATAGTAAGAGGTCAAATATAAACCGAGCTAAAGTCATTGCCTCCAGAGAACTCAATGCAATAAGACGCACTTACAATCAAACCATTAAAACAAGCACCGATCATTATTTTTTGTTTGATTATGATGAATCAGATTTGATTAATACGGCAGATTCCTTGCTAGATTTTCATTACAAACAGGTAGCCGCTATAAAGAGGATGATTGACTTGTTGTTGAAGTATGAAATAGATAGCAATTTATTAAACCTTCGTCCTACCATCACTATCAATTTTCAAATTTTGGGTTTCGCCAGTCCAGAAGGCTCAGCAGACTACAATTTAAAGCTTGCCGAATACAGAGCCAACAGGCTATTATCGCTCATTGACCAAGAGCAGGAAAATGAAGCAGCGCGGTACGATTTCAAAGTTACTTACTGTGCTTATGCCAAAGGAGAAAATGTACTTAGAGAGATGACTGCACTAGAGGATCGCTACAAAAGGAGTGCGATCATCTTGTTGGATTGTATTGACTATTTGGAAGATGAAGCACTTTGTGATACCTGTTTGACCAGGATTCGAGCAACAACAAATCAATTGCAATTCGATTGAGGATTTCTATCAAAACAAATACTTGTTTGCACTTCTGCTGCTGAATGAATCGTAATATGGCAATGAAGTCTCAAACTGCGACGATCAAGGGCTTAGAAAAACAGATATTCGCACTTTGATGACTTATTTAAACCTACAACCAAGAGTACGTGCCTAGAAAAACTTGGCTGCCACACGCTCATCACACAAAGCAATCAAGTAAGTCGTATTTTAAAGCCAACAAACTACACCAACTCACGAAATCAATCGCACACTAAGCCCCTCAAATCTCCCCTCTACTCCTTCACCACCTTCTGATTCACCTCAAATGCCTCGCCCACCACTTGCAAATAATAAATACCCGCAGCAAAAGCAGAGACATCTATGTTCGTTATTTGTGCAGAGGAACTAATTTGCTCATGTAAGATACGTCCGTTCATATCAAAGAGGCGAATGTGGAGTTGTTGATTCGCTAAACCTTCTACCGATACATTCAGCAGATCGGTTGTAGGATTGGGGAAAGATTGAATGCGAACCGAATTGCCTAGAACATTGATAGAGGACAGGACAATATTAATCGGTTGGGTGCTAGAAGCGGAGCAGCCTTCGTTGTAGGCGTTCAAAGTAGCGAAATACAATCCCGTTTGTTGGTATTCGTGCATGGGTTCTGTTTCTTGTGAAGTCGCGCCGTCGCCAAATACCCAAATGAAGCGATCGGCATTTTGAGAAAGATTGATGAAATCTACCGCGCCATCGGTCGCAGTAAAATTGAAAATGGGGCTAGGCGATTCCAAAATCGTAATTAGAGTGTCTTTTTCCAATATGTCCGTGCCGAGTTCATTGGTGACTTCTAAAGTAACTGGAAAACGACCTGGCTCGCCATACGTAATTCTTGGATTTTCTTCGGTCGATTCGTTGGGCTGACCGCCTGGAAAACGCCACCTGATGTTATCAATTTCACCTGTACTTTGATTAAAAAATTGTATCGTAATCGGGAAACAGCCCATATTGGTGCTGGGAGAAAACAAAGCCAAGGGCGCGCTGCCCACTGCGATTTCCGTCCTAAACGTACTTTCCCCACACTCATTTACTGCCGTCAAGGTAACGGTGTAAACGCCTGGTTCTGCGTAGGTATAACTAGGATTCACGGCATTGGAAGTAGGGCTGCCATCACCAAAATCCCAAGTGTAGGATTCGCCGCCTACGGTTGTATTGGTCAGTTCAATGCTTAAGTCGGTATTTTGGCTTTCTTCTATGAAATTAGGGGCTGGTCTGGATTGAATATTGATGAAGCCCATACGAATTAAAGTATCGCTGCCCACTTCATTGAAAGCCACCAAACCCACTTGATAAGTACCGCCTTCTTGATAAGTCACCGTAGGATTTTGCTCGGTAGAAGTACCTGGATTGCCACCTGGAAAAAACCACTCAAAAGCAGTCGCATTTTCCGTAGAGAGATTTTCAAAAGTAATATCAAAAGGTGCGCATCCCTCTAGATTTCTAGCGGTGAAAGCAGCCGTTGGTCCAAAAATGACCTCTACGGTCTGCGTAATACTTTCCGAACCACATTCATTGCTTGCGGTGAGTGTCACTTCATAAAAGCCTTCTTCGGCATAAGTGAAAGAAGTATTGCTCATATTACTCATCACACCACCCCCAAAATCCCATATCACATTATCGGCAAAGGAAGAAGTATTAGTAAAAACTACCACACCGCCCGTCTGCAATTCAAACTCAAAATCAGGAACAACCGCTTCGGCGATAATAGTCAAGGTAATCGGGTCGGAAGTGATCGCCTCAAAACATTCTGATTCAATTAGCAAGCGAAATTGAGCATTGCTCAACTCTTCCGCTACATTACTGATAGTCAGAATAGTCGTATTGATGTCTGTAAAAATATCGCCTGCTGTTATGTCAACGAAGCCATTACCGTCGCTTCTATCTATTTGCCATTGATAGTTCGCCAAAGTGCCTGCAAGTTCCACGCCAATTGTTGTACTGCCGCCTACACAAGCATTGACAATTTCTGGCTGCTCAATGACTTCAGGTCTGCCCGCTGGTACATTGCTTTCCACCAGCAGTGTCAATACTTCTAATCGACCTTCTGTTCCATTTTCTGCCCCATTTGTGGTATTCACACAGTCCTCATCAGCACTTCTAGTCGAACGTCCTGCTTGACCACCATTAAGTGTGAAAAGAATAGCTTGGCTTTGATCGGCATTCGTCAAGAAACGCCCGCCACTACCACCACCACCTGGTCCCATACAGGAGTCGCTGCCTCTGTTGTCTGAAGTACCACCATTACCACCACGCACATTGATATTCACTGGACTTGTGATATTTTCCGCTAAAAGGACGACACTGCCACCTGCACCGCCACCGCTCGCCCCGTCTCCGTCCGCATTTACAGCAGCCGCCCCGTCGGCACTAATAGACTGCTCGTTACCGATCAGTGTACCGACTTCCAGAATAATGATGCCACCGCCATTGCCGCCACCAATATTTTCGTTGACATTATTGGTGTGTCCCGCACCACCGCCGCCACCAAAAAACAGTCGATCTTCCACTTCATCCAATTGTTTTCCTTTCAGTCCTGGATTGTCTCCTTTGCACCTCAGCGCAAAATCAATAAGAGGGGTCAATCTTCGACCACCGTTTCCGCCCAATGTTGCGTGGGAACCACCACCGCCGCCTGAGTTGTGGTCATTGCCACCGCCGCCACCGTTGGCTTGTGGTCCTCTACCGAGTTCTTTATTTTCTATGATACTAGCAATGCCTTCTCCCTTTGACGCGCCCCGCCAACTTCCACTGGCATAACTAAAAGCCAAAGCACTGTTCAAGCCACCCACGCAATTGTTCTCAAAAGAAAAGGTTTGTCCACCTCGGAAGCCAGCCCCCGTTGCATCTATGGCAGATTCCAGCGTTAAGGTATTGCTTACACTCAAAGCGATGATACCACCCGTTACACCATCCCAATTTTGGGCTTCTAGCACTTCCACGACGCGCGCTTCTTCATAAGTAGGCATGCTCACCAATTGGACGACTCCTTCTATGACGTAAGTATTTAAGAGGGCATTTTCCAAAAATACATCATTGCCTTCTACGGAGCGTATTTGGCATTTTTCGTAGATTCCTGCGTTATTGAAATCAAGAATCGTACCGAAATCTTCTTCTTCCTCGTTTTCTCGTCCAGCACTAATCTCTGCCCCTTTCATCTGTATCAGTATAGCAAAATCTCCTGCCGAAAAACTACTTCCATCAGAAACACTCACTCGATTTTCGCAGTAATCAATTGCTGCTACGGCAGCATATACATTGATTTGTCCTGCTAAGTCCGTAGCTTGTGTAATGCCTTTGGATAAGCTCAAAGAAAGGAATAGTAAAGTAGCTAGAATATATTGAGTATAAAATTGCATGGCAATCAATTGTATTTTTTGTAAGAAAGCTAAAGTCTATATGATATAATCAATACGAATATTTTCACTCATTGGGTACGCAAAAGAGAGGATAAAAGTCTCAGAATAAACGACAATAAAAACTTAAAAGAATGAACCGCAAAGCTGCGCAGAGCAACCTACGCAAAGTTTCGCCGAGATGTACTCTGCGTACCTCTGCGAAAAATCCTCTGCGCAACTCTGCGGTTAAATCCATCAATCAAAAACCTTATTTCTATTGCGCCTTTTGATATAACGTCCGCAAAATTTAGAGATTATCAGAAACAATTAAAAAATGAAGGGTAGGAAGCAATAAGAACAGCAGAGGTGAGAATGAATGCGTAAGTAGCATAAGGGCAGAAAAATGCAGCACCTCCAAAGAGAAGTGCTGCGTGATTGCTAGTAAAAAATAGTTCCAGAGAACATGTAAATAAGCACTTGGTTAAGACTTACGATATTAAGATTCTCGCAAATCTTTCCTCAAAATTTTTCCGACTGTTGACTTTGGCAATTCTTCCCTAAATTCGACTGCTTTAGGGACTTTGTATCCAGTCATGTTTTCTCGACAATAGTTAATCAATTCGTCCTTAGAAAGTGACTTATCTTTTTTTACTACAAAAATCTTAACGACCTCGCCCGATTTTTCGCTTGGTATCCCAATTGCCGCGGCTTCCATAACTTTCGGATGTCCCGCGACCACTTCTTCTATTTCATTCGGATAGACATTGAAGCCAGACACCAAGATCATATCCTTTTTGCGATCCACAATTTTGAAGAAACCATCTTCTGACATTTCACCAATATCCCCCGTACATAACCAACCGTCTTTTATCGTATCAGCGGTAGCTTGCGGGCGATTGTAGTAGCCCTTCATGACTTGTGGCCCTTTGATTTGAATTTCTCCTACTTGATTTGGACCCAGTACGCTGCCTTGCTCATCTACAATGCGAACATCTGTGGAAGGTACGGGAATACCAATTGTACCTACCCGACCCGTACCGTCGTAAGGATTGGAAGTGGCGACGGGGGAAGATTCGGTCATACCATAACCTTCGCTGATCGTTGTGCCAGTGACTTGCTGCCATTTCTCCGCAACGGGACGTTGGAGTGCCGTACCACCAGCAGCGGCGATCTTGATGCCACTCACATCCAATTCCGTAAAGTCTTTGAAATTCAAAAGAGCATTGTAGAGCGTATTCACGCCCGTCATCATCGAAATCGGATAGCTTTTGAAGGCACTCACGATGGTTTTCAGTTCTCTAGGATTTACAATCAAAATGCCGTGGAAACCTTTGTTGATCGGCGCAAAAATATTGACCGTCAAAGCAAAAATGTGATACATTGGCAATGGGCAAAGCACGACTTCTTTGGACTCTTCTACAAACGGATCCATAATCGCTCCGATTTGTAGCATGTTCGCAATTAAATTTCGATGCGTCAACATCGCGCCTTTGGCACGTCCCGTCGTTCCGCCCGTATATTGCAAGACCGCTACATCTTCGCGTGCAATGGCGTGTTTTTGTAATTTGAATTTCTTACCACCCGCCAAAGCCTCTTTGAAAGAGACGGTATTGGGAATATCGAAAGCGGGCACCATCCTTTTCACCTTGCGTACTACAAAATTGGTGATCGCGCCTTTCACCCTTGGTAGTAATTCGCCGATGCTCGTCGTAATGACGACCTCGATTTCCGTTTTATCAATGATCTTTTGTAAATTAAAAGCGAAGTTTTCTAGAATAACAATCGCTTTCGCATTAGAATCAACGAACTGATGCTCCATCTCGCGCGGCGTATAAAGTGGATTGGTATTCACGACGATCAAGCCCGCTCGAATCGCACCAAACAAAGCAATCGGATATTGCAAGACGTTGGGCATCATCAAAGCGACTTTATCGCCTTTTTTCAAGCCTCTCGACTGCAAATACGCGCCAAATTGTTGCGACATTTTATCAATCTCTGCATAAGTGAAAGTTTTGCCCATGCAGGTAAAATTGGGTAGTTTCTTGTATTTCTGGAAAGATTCTTCCAGCATCTCTACAAAAGAGGCATATTTATTTGGATCAATATTGGCTGGAACGCCACTCGGATAATTCTTCAACCACGGACGCTGTTCCGCTGATACTTCACTCATTGCTCAATCTGATTTTTACACTAAGAAATTATCTATTTCGTTACGCAAAGATAACAAAATAAAATTTTAGTCAATAAAAAAACTAGGAAGTGACGAAGAAGTTCTATTTTTAGCCTAATACATTGCAATAAAAGGAAACCAAAGATTTAACTCAGGTATAAAGGGTTTTCTTACAAAATTTAATACGCTATATTGTAATGGCTAAATCGCAAAGGAGTGTATTTTTTGAAACACTTAAGGACACTTGAGAACACATAATACTTAGTTTTTTTGCAAAAAAGGGCGAATACTTAGTGCTTTTTGAGTTTCACTTAACTTTTACAAAAAAGACCTTCTTAAGTAATGCTCTGCGTGCCTTCGCGAAAAATTTCTTTGCGCGCCTCTGCGGTTAAAAAAATCGGGTCTTTGACAATTTTTGCAAAATGTGAACATTAGACTTTTGAAGTTTAAGCCAGAAAGCCCTGTTTTTAATACTTTCAGTTCCAAAACTTCAAAAGTCTTAGCTAGGGAATTTGAGAAATTGCAAAAATTGTCAAAGAGCCAAAAAATCTAACAAAACGAACCAACATGCTCAACTTATCCATCGCTTTAGAGGACAGTGCCAGACGCTTTCCCGACAAAGATGCCATTGTTTTTGGAACGACTCGATTGAGTTTTCAACAACTCAACGCCATGTCGAATCAAGTTGCTAATGCCCTCACAGATTTGGGTATAGTCGCAGGCGATAAAATTGCTTTGAGTTGCCCAAATTTACCTTATTTTCCAGTTGTCTATTATGGTATTTTGAAAGCAGGAGCAGTAGTCGTACCATTGAGTATTTTATTGAAGCGAGAAGAAGTGGCTTATCACCTGAAAGATTCGGATGCGAAGGCGATTTTTTGCTTTGAGGGCAATGATACCTTGCCAATGGGCATAGAAGCTTACGAAGGATTCCAGCAAGTAGATGCTTGCAAAGACTTTATCACGATCACGGCTCGTCCTGATGCAACTTCGCCTTTTGAAAACACAACAACTTTATCTCAATTCATTGCAAAAGCAGCACCTGGATTTCCGTCCGTCCGAACCAGCGCGGAAGATACGGCTGTCATTATCTATACCTCTGGTACAACGGGTCGTCCAAAGGGCGCAGAATTGACACATTCTAATCTGGCTTGGAATGCCGATTTGTGTCGTCATCTGTTTGAATTTAAACAAGAGGACATCACCCTCACAGTGCTTCCGATGTTTCATATTTTTGGGCAGACTTGTTTGATGAATGCGAGCATCATGCACGGCGTGACAAACACTTTGCTGGTGCGCTTTGATGCCAATGATGTCCTACAATTGATGCAAAAAGAAGGCGTCACCATATTTGCGGGCGTACCGACGATGTATTGGGGACTGCTAAATCATAAGGACGAAACGGGAACGCTAGATTTGGAGCAAATCAAATCCAAATTGCGGCTGTGTGTAGCAGGTGGTGCTTCTTTGCCCGTACAAGTGCTGGAAGATTTTGAAGCCAAATATCAAGTAGCGATTTATGAAGGTTATGGTATGTCGGAAGGTTCGCCCGTGGTGACCTTCAATCATCCTGGCAAAAAACGCAAAGCAGGTTCTATTGGAACACCCGTTTGGGGAGTAGAAGTAAAAATTGCGGATGAAAATGATGAAGAAGTACCGACTGGCGAAAAAGGACAATTGCTCTATCGCGGACACAATGTCATGAAAGGTTATTACAATCGTCCAGCCGCGAATCAAGAAGTACTGAAGGATGGTTGGTTGCATTCTGGCGATGTCGCGATCAAGGATGAAGAAGGCTATTATTACATCGTAGATCGCACCAAAGACATGATTATTCGAGGCGGCTTGAATGTCTATCCAAGAGAAGTGGAAGAAGTAATGATAAAGCACGATGCGGTTTCTTTAGTAGCGGTCATCGGTGTGCCAGATGAACAGTACGGAGAAGAAATCAAGGCTTGTGTCGTTCTAAATGAAGGTGCAAATGCTAGCGATTCGGAATTGATTCATTGGACAAAAGAACGTATTGCTGCTTACAAATATCCGCGTATCGTTGAGTTTTTGGATGCACTGCCGATGAATGCAACGGGTAAGATTTTAAAAAGGGAATTGAGGAAGGAATGAATAGCTGTTGGCGGTTGTTTCCTTTGTTGCTTAACCGCAGAGTCACGCAAAGGATTTTTCGCAGACTTACGTAAAATGAATCTTAGCGAATCTCTGCGCATCTAACTCCGCACTCTTTATGGTTGAACCCAAACTTACTTTTACTCAAATTATATTCACACCAACACAAAATGAAAAAAAGAACTTTTCTTAAAACGGCGGCTGTCCTCACGAGCGGTGCAGCTTTATTACCCGCTTGCAAAGTCAGTCAAGCCACTACTAAAACGACAGAAAACCTACGCACGGCTCACATCGGCGTGGGTGGTATGGGTATGGAAGATTTGAAAGCAGTGGCTTCGCATCCTAAAGTAGTGGTCACAGCACTTTGCGATGTAGATGCCAATAATTTAAGAGCGGCTCAGAAGCTCTTTCCAAACGCCAAAATCTACAAAGATTATCGTATCCTTTTTAAAGAAATGAACAGCGATATAGATGCGGTCATTGTTTCCACGCCAGATCATACGCACGCACCCGCTTCTATGGCAGCTATGGAAAACAACAAAGCGGTCTATTGCCAAAAGCCCTTGACGCACCATGTTTCAGAAGCCAGAGCCATGCAAAAAATGGCAGCCGAGAAAGGCTTGATTACGCAAATGGGCATACAAGTACATTCTTTTTACGATTATAAATTGGCGACCTTATTGATTCAAGACGGTATCATTGGTAAAGTGAGTACGGTGCGGGCTTGGTCGCCGAAAAATTGGGGCTATGACGGCGCAAAACCGAGTGGAAAAGATACGATACCTGAAAACTTGGATTGGAACTTATGGTTGGGAACGGCACAAGAAAAAGCTTACCAAGAAGGCTACTATCATCCTGGCAATTGGCGGAAACTGGTAGATTATGGTTGCGGGACATTGGGTGATATGGGCGTCCACATTTTCGACACGCCTTACAATGCTTTGGCTTTGGATGTGCCGAAGACCATTACCACTAATTGTCGCCCACCGAATGGTTTTGGTTTTCCAGAGCAAAATGTGGTGACTTATGAATTTCCTGGCACAAAATACACCACGGATAATTTCAAATGGGTGTGGCACGACGGCAAAGGTGCGCCCGCTGAACACGAAGAATTGAAGTTGCCAAAGGGCGATGATTTACCAGAGCAAGGTGCTATGTTTATAGGCGAAAAAGGACGCTTATTATTGCCGCACTTCATGGAAGCACCACGCCTGATTGTCAATGGACAGTATCAAGAAATGGACTTTGAAAAGTATAAGTTAGGCAAACCTATCAGAAACTACGGAAGCGAAAGTCCCAAACACTACCACCAATTTGTGGATGCTTGCTTGGGCGATGGTGAATGCAGTGCGCCTTTTTCGTATGCGGCAAGATTGACGGAAACCATTTTGTTAGGCACGATTGCGGGACGTTTCCCCAATCAAACCTTGCATTGGGATCGGGAAGCAGCTAAATTCGAGGAAGCGGCAGCCAATCAATTTTTGGATTCTGACTACAGAGTTTTTTAGTCTATGGATATGGTCACAATCAGGGAAGCGACTTTAGAAGATAAAGCGATCTTACTCGAATTTGAGCAAGGTGTCATTCAAGCAGAACGTCCCTTTAATCCTAATTTAAAAGTAGGGGAAATTCAATATTATGACATACCTGAATTAATCAGTTCACCATCTAGCGCGATATTTTTAGCAGAGATAGATGCAAAGCCAATTGGGTCAGCTTATGCCAGAATTGAAGTGGCAAAGTCTTATTTTCGACACTCTTTTCATACTTATTTAGGATTTATGTATGTCTTACCTGAATTTAGAGTATGTTTTAATTTTTGAAGCACGATTTTTACAAAAAATTAAATATCTGATAATCAATAAGTTAACTCTGTTTTGACGTGTTTTATGTATCTTTGATATAATTAAATTTGTGAAATCAAGCTATATACTAATT
>JBCCRX010000226.1:0-10941 GCA_039201015.1 Bacteroidota bacterium
CTAAGCTTTCTAAGTTAGGCATTAAGAATCAAAGGCTACAAGCTGCTTGGGATGAAAGCTTTCTAGAGAAGGCTTTCGCTTTCTTTATTACTGTTAGTCAATGAAATACACATTATTATTTTGACTTTTCGTTCGCCCTATACGAAGTCTTAAGTACAGTGTAAACTAAGTTTTTTTGTATTTTAGATAGGGGAGTTTGAGGGAGAAAAAAGGGTTTTTCAAAACCCTTTTTTCTCCCTCAAGCCTCATACGCCGCCGTCTTCGACGGCGGCAGATGGGTTTTTTGAAGCTCGAAATTCTAAGGAATTTCTCGCTTCTCAAAATTAAAACAAACTTAGTTTACAGTGTATTAAGCTATGCTCAAAATAAGTCTCAGGTCACCTAGCGCACCACAAATCCACCCCCAAAGCCACTTTCAGGCGACACAAACCCCAGCTCGCCTTTTTCATTTTCTGCCATCAGGATCATGCCTTGTGAATCTACACCGCGCAGTTTGCGAGGCGCTAAATTGGCAACTACTACTACTTCTTTGCCGATGATGTCCTTTGGGTCGTAAAATTTAGCGATGCCCGAAACAATGCTTCTTCTCTCAAAGCCCAAATCAACCGTAAGGTGCAGCAGTTTATTGGCTTTTTTGACCTTTTGTGCGGCGATAATTGTGCCCGTACGCAAATCAATTTTGGTAAAATCTTCAAATTGGATCGTTTCTGCTACGGGCGGATACGAAATGCCTTCGTTCGCTTTTTTATGGTCTTCCAATTTTTGAATTTGTGCTTCGATTACTTCATCCGCGATGCGTGTAAACAGATGCGTAGGTTGCCCCAATTGATGCCCAATAGGAACAATGGCTTTTTGCTGCTCCAATTGCTGTAAAATAGCTGCCAATTCACCTTGTTCCTCAATTTTAGGAAGTTGCAAAATAGCTTGTAGCTTATCTGAAGTGAAAGGCAAAAATGGACGAGCCGCCACGCGCAGCACCGCTACGTATTGTACCGCCAAATTCAAAACGACTTTCACATTTTCGGGTGAAGTTTTGATTGTTTTCCAAGGTTCATTGAATTGCAGCAATTGATTGCCCGCCGAAGATATTTCCATCAACTCCCCCAAAGCAGCTCGAAACTCAAAAGCCTCAATGTGTTTGCCCAAACGCAGCAGACGCTCCCATAAAAGCGATAATTCTTCCTGAAAAAGTACTTCTTTCCCCAATTCTTCGCTTCCATTGATCGCTAAGTTTGCATCGAAATCGGGTACTATGCCGTTGTAATATTTATTGGTCAAGACCACTACGCGATTAATGAAATTGGCTAGATTGTTCACCAATTCATTGTTGTTCGTCTCTTGATAGCCCTTCCAAGTGAACTCACTATCGCGCTGTTCGGGCATATTTTTGATCATGTTGTAGCGCAATTCGTCTTCTTTGCCTTCAAATTCTTGCACATATTCGTGTACCCGAACCGCCCAATTGCGGGAGGTAGAAATTTTATCGCCCTCTAGATTCATAAATTGATTGGCGGGCACATTGACGGGTAGAATATACTGTCCAGTAGCTTTCAAAATAGCAGGGAAAATCAAGCAATGAAAGACAATATTATCCTTCCCAATAAAATGAATCAGTGCCGTATCTTTGTCTTGCCAGTAAGGTTTCCAGTCTTTGCCATTGTCCAATGCCCACTGTTTGGTGGAGGAAATATAACCGATTGGCGCATCCATCCAAACGTATAGTTTTTTGCCTTCTGAACCTGGAATGTCTTGCGGCACGTCTATTCCCCAATCCAAATCACGCGTCATAGAACGCGGCTGCAAACCATTATCTAGCCAAGACTTGCATTGTCCCAAGACGTGATTTTTCCAATCATTTGGCTCGTGCAATTTTTCGCCTTCTAGCACACCCGTTTCTATCCATTCGCGCAGCCACTCCTCATATTTATCCAACTGCAAATACCAGTGCGAAGTCCGTTTCAAAACGGGTGTTTCGCCCGATACAGTAGAGCGTGGATTTTTGAGTTCAGTCGGACTCAGAGCAGAACCACAATTTTCGCACTGATCGCCATAGGCCTCTGGATGATTGCAAACAGGACAAATACCAACAATGTAGCGATCCGCTAGAAACTGCTGCTCTTTTTCGTCGTAATATTGCTCGGTCGTCTTTTCTAAAAATTCGCCTTTGTCGTAAAGCGTTCTGAAAAATTCTTGGGAAGTTTCGTGGTGCAATGGCGCAGAAGTACGGTGATAATGGTCGAAAGAAATCCCAATTCGCTGAAAGGTATCTTTGAATATTTCGTGGTATTTGTCTATGATTTCTCTGGGTGTGATGCCTTCTTTTTTTGCCCGAATTGTAATGGCCGCACCGTGTTCATCTGACCCACCAATATAAACGACCTCTTTTCCCATCAAGCGCAAATAGCGCACATAGATATCCGCAGAAAGATACGCGCCCGCCAAATGTCCGATGTGGAGTGGACCGTTCGCATAGGGAAGGGCAGAGGTGACCAGATAACGTTTTGGTGTTGTCATTTATAATCTTTTTGAATTTGGAAGCGATGAAAAGTGATAGTTTGTAAATTGGGTAACTTACAAGAGGCGCGAAGATAAAAATTACTTCGGGTAGGCTAACACTGTGGCAAGTATATTAGTTTCCAAGCAGTATTTGAATACTTTTTCCTGCGCTAATTGACGCTATACCGCAAAACTTTCTCCACAACTGCAAGAACGCGACGCATTGGGGTTGTTGAAATAAAAACCTCTGCCTTGCAGTCCACCCGAGAACTCCAAAGTAGTATTGCAGAGGTATAAAAAGCTCCTCAAATCCGTTACGATTTTTTCGCCATTGTCTTCAAACACCTGATCGTCTGGTTTGTCTTCATTGTCAAATTCCATATTGTAGGATAAACCAGAACAGCCGCCGCTGGTCACTGATACGCGCACAAAGTGGTTGGCATCCATTTTATCTGCTGATCGCAGTCGCTCTATTTCTTTTTTTGCTGAATCTGCTACGAATAACATTTGTGAATTTCTAATTTAGTTGCTGCTTGTTTTGAGAAGATAATGATTTTTGAAACACTTAAGGACATATAAGCAATCAAAAATAGTTGTCTTATCAGTAATTCCTGATATAAAGTACACGGGAAGAGACCTTTGAAGTTTGTTATAAAAAAAGGATCGTTTTAACTCAATAAACCACACTTTAGCTAAAAAAACTTCAATAGTCTAGACTACAATTTTAAGATCGGGAATTGCTATTGTCTTATACTAAGTTTTTATAAAGATATGATTACGAGTATTTTACATCTGACTTCTGTCTTCTCACAGCAATTTCTTATTTAGGATATAGAAATGTCATTTTTTGTTCTAAACTACAAAAACAATTCCCAAATTCGGGTTCAAAAATGACAGGCTCTAAATGACATTTCTCACTCCCCGATTGGTAAAATCTTCCACGTAAGAGCTTGCTGGTCTCCTCAAATCTATCTTTCTATTTTTTAAAAGAAAACACTATCGTTTGCAATTAAAACAAACGAAGAAAGGAAGGGTTTAACGGCTCAATTCATGAATCAAATCTAAGAGGCGATCGTGAATGCGATTGCGCTTAATATCTGCGTCTTGTGAACTGATCGTACCTTTGTTCATTTCCGATTCTACGCTTGACCATCTGGAAGAAAGCATGGTGATTTCCTTGCGTTTGGCATGAGATAATTGGCTGGAAGAAGCCTCCAAAAGATCAATGGCTTGCTCCGTTTTTCCGCCCGCAATCAATTCTGTAATGCGTTTTGAGGGTATGCTGGCTATCGTTGTTGTATCTTTCTTTTTACTTCTCAAAAGTACAAATACAACAAGTGCCAAAAGCAATAATCCTACCAATAGAAAATGAATCCAAGAAGATATTTTCCCCGCTCCTTCGCTTGTATTTTTTGGTAAATCTGGCGTCGGACTACTCAAAACTGCGGTTGGCTGAACAATTACGGTCACGTCTTTTTCTACGACGGGCGTGACACTACTACTGCCCAACTGATTTCCACCGATTACTTCAATTCGCTCAATGACATAACTCAGTTGGTGTACGCCTTCTTTTATGGGTTTCACGTACCATTCCCAGCGTTGTGGCTTTCCGCCCAATAAATCAATGAATCGTTCTTTTTTACTAAACAGCGGCTCAATTTCAAAAGCATCGTCCGCATCTATCAGTCGAGAAGCCATGATTTTTCCGACTTCTGAGACAATGAAAGATTCTACTCGATCTGGATATTTTTTGAGGACAGGTTCTCTAGCGATGATTTCATTGAGAAAAGCTTTGGTGGTATCACTTGTCAAAACGATGCTTAATAGTTCTCTTTCATTCAAGCGCATAGTATCAGGAAAGGATTCGATGACCCTGGCGGTGACGGCTTTGGTAATGGAATCCATACTGAGGTTGGACATCAAGCTGCTAATTGCTGCATCTGATAAATCTTCAGAATCCGCGCTGTTTGGAGATAAAATATTAACTCTGTCAGGCGATTTTGTGTTGCTAGAAGTAGTAGAATTGTTGTCTTTTCCTTTGTTCGTCGTGCTTTTTTTGCTGTCATTCTCCTGTCGATCATCGTTGGGCGTTTCCTTATCTGTTGGCTTATTTTTATCTGAAACGATTGGAAGTCCTGTTGTTTCAGATCGATCAGATGCTGGTTCAGTGGTCTGTTCTTCTTGCTTTTTGTCATCATTATTCGAGGCATTCTGGTTGCTAGATACATAGGAAGAATCTACACTTGTATTAATTTTATCCTCTACAGTCCCGCGTTTTTCTGGACCACAAGCAAAAAGCAGCCATGAAAGCAGGATCGCTACAATCGGTGTCTGGAAGTGCATAAGAATAGTGCTAATTTTCGGTAAAAGTACAAAAAAGCCTTCTTGTAGTCAATCTTGGATACAAGATGCTATTTATTCTTGCTTCCAGTCATTTAGAAGGTCAAGGAGAAATTACCTTGGTCTAAGTCTGATTTTAGGGTTATTTGATAATTTTGTAGCTCTAGTAAATTCATTTAGAGCTTATTTGGATTTTGATCTTTGTGTTGAAAACGAGCTATTTTTTCGTTAATCAAGGCAAAAAATGGGAGCTTATCAGCCTCACGCCTAAGGCGGACACGGTTAGGCGTGAGGCTGATGACCACTTTTTAACGCTGAGTAGCGGAAAAAGAGCCGTTTGCAGACCGATTATTAATTTCCAAGCAAGCTCTTACGACCAACTTTGTCCTATTTGAATACAAAAATTGTTGAGTAATGGCAATAAAAAGCATACGATTAGGCTTATATTTTTCCTCAATTTTGCTACTATTGAACTGCAATACAACTAATAATGGTGAAGAAAAACCCGTCTCGCATCCAGCAACATCTGTAGAATCAACAAAAGAAAATACGACAACATCCGATACCATAAAAATTCCAAAAAATAAGACGAAGATATCGCCTTCGATTCAAAGAAAATATAGTTTTGGCGACTATCAATTTGAGTTAAATACAAAGGGGAAGAATCTGGAGATTTCAACTAAAACCCCAAGCGGTAAAAGCATAGAAGGTTTGGAGATTGACTTGGAAGGAACATTAAAAAAGGTAGCAGTCACTGATATGAACCAAGACGAGCGTCCAGAATTTGTTGTCATCAGTGCAAGTGCAGCAGGAGATAAGGCAAAGGTTTATTGTTTCACACCACATTCCGCGATGCTGGTTTATTTGGCAGATGATAATTTAGAGCAGTTTCAGGGCGAAAGCGAATTTGATGTGAAAAGTAATCAATTGATTCAAACTTATCGTACCAAAAAGGGAGTAAAAGCAAAAGTTAGTTATAATCTAGTGGCAGGAGAAGCGGCTTATCGCTTAGAGCCACACGGCATGAGCCTAGAGGAAATAAAGGAAAGAGTATATGGGACTTTTGCGTCTAAAAACCAGTTGAAAAAGTTGGAGCAGCAGCTAATTATTCGTGACAATGGTTTGGGAGAAATCGTAGTTGAAATCAATGCAATAGATGTCAGTGACAAGACACAAGTATGTAATTTTAAAGGTATTGGAAAATTAGTGGATGGTCAGATTCGTGTTCGCTTAAGTAGTCAGAATAAGAATCTGGAAGGAGAGTTACTGCTTCGTTCATTAGAAAATGGATGGAATATTGCTCTAAAAGGTGCTCAATACCAATCTGATTTGAGACAACTTTGTGATGAAGGAACAATATTGGGTGATTATTATCGGTTAAAATAAAATCACATTTTCATCAATCATCATAATGCTTGTCTAAATATGTCCAAAAACCAAAATCCATCAAACAAATTCCTTATTTAGACTTTATATTAACGGACACTCACCAAACAGAAGATCACGACTTCGTTTGTGACTTCCTGATCTAAATCATCATTTACTCAAACCATTTACAATATGAACGATACGCTCGTTGCACGTCCTTCTACGCTCCAAAAACTAGCTCAACGTTTTAAAGTCGTCCGCCAACAATCACTTGATCTTTGCGCTCCTTTGAGTACAGAAGACTTTGTGGTTCAGCCAATTAATGATGTCAGTCCCCCCAAATGGCATCTGGGACATACAACTTGGTTTTTCGAGAATTTCATCCTCGCAAAGTACATCAAAGACTATCAACTCTATCGACCCAAATACAATTATTTCTTCAATAGCTATTACGAAAGTCAAGGTCCGAGAATTTTAAGAAGCTCTCGTGGCAATATGACGCGTCCTTCAGTCAAAGAAGTCATCGCATTCAGAGAGTACGTCGATGACACTTTACTAAAAATGCTTGAAAATTTTGATGGTGACGAAGCATCTTTGGCGCATTTGTTAGAGGTAGGCTTGCAGCACGAGCAGCAACACCAAGAACTTTTGCTCACCGATATAAAATACATTCTAGGCAATAATCCACTTTATCCACCTTATTTGGATATAATGTCAGATATGCAATACCGAGAAGTCCGTCCTATCACTTTTCAATCTTTCAAAGAAGGCATCTATGAAATAGGTTACGACGGAAAAGATTTTTGCTGGGACAATGAGCAAAGCCGTCATAAGGTCTATCTCGTTGATTTTCAGATTGCTGATCGTTTGGTGACGAATGGCGAGTACTTGGAATTTATGCAAGCAGGTGGCTATCAGAATTTTGAATATTGGCTAATGGAAGGCATCGAATGGGCGAGGCACTTAGAAGTGAAAGCACCACTCTATTGGTATGAAAAAGAAGGCAATTGGTATCATTACACCTTGCGTGGTCTGGAAAAAGTAAATCTTAATGAACCCGTCACGCACATCAGCTACTATGAAGCCAATGCCTATGCTTGTTGGCGAGACATGCGTTTGCCTACCGAATTCGAATGGGAAGTGGCTTGCGGTCGAGCGCATCAATCTATTCCCTCAGACGGCAATTTTGTGGAAAGCCAGCAGTTTCATCCAAGTATTGCGGAGCAAAATTCTGACAATCAGATGCTGGGACAAACTTGGGAATGGACGAGTAGTGCTTATTTGCCTTATCCCAATTATCCAAGGTTTACGGGTGCGCTGGGCGAATACAACGGAAAATTCATGGTCAATCAAATGGTACTGCGTGGTGGTTCTTGTGCTACGCCGATTAGCCACATTCGGATGACTTACCGCAATTTCTTCCATGCCGACAAACGTTGGCAATTTACGGGTATTCGTTTAGCGAAATAGAGTATTTGAGAAGCGGACAGTCAAAAGACAAAGTTTAGGAGCTCTGTAAACTGCTTAAATTTACGATTCAATTCATACAAATAAATGATATATCAAAATACAATAAGTCCTAAAAAAGTCAACACGAGTTTTGCTAAAGACATCGCAAAGGGTTTGGCTTCCAATCCTAAGCGATTGTCCTCTAAATACTTCTACGATGCAAAAGGGGATGTACTTTTTCAGCGAATCATGGAGATGCCAGAATATTATCTCACCAACTGTGAGTTTGAAATATTTGAAACGCACAAAGAAGCACTGCGACTAGCCTTTGGGAGTAGGGCTTTTGATTTGATTGAATTGGGCGCGGGCGATGGTACAAAGACCAAAATTTTGTTAGAACACTTTCTAGCAAAAAATACGGATTTTGATTATGTCCCGATTGATATTTCAGCCAATGTGCTCAATCATCTGGAAGCTGATTTGGCAAGGCGTTGGCCAGATTTAGGGGTTAAGAAAATGGCAGGAGAATATTTTCAAGGGCTTCAGCAATTAGCGGGTAATCATCGTAGAAAAGTGGTGCTTTTCTTAGGCGGTAACATTGGCAATATGTCGCCGATAGAAGCAGAAAATTTTCTTTCTAAAATTGCGAATTACTTAAGTAGTGGCGATCTATTGTTAATTGGGTTTGATTTGAAAAAAAATCCACAAACCATTCTGGATGCTTACAACGATCCCAAAGGCATCACTAGCAATTTCAATTTGAATATATTGGAAAGAATTAATCGTGAGTTGGGTGCTAACTTTCAACTTCATCAATTCAAACATTGGGAAACCTACAATCCGTTAAGTGGTGCCACGGAGAGCTTTTTAGTGAGTACAGCAGCGCAAGAGGTCTATATCGCAGCACTGGATCAGTCCTTTTCTTTCAAACAATGGGAAGCAATCCATACAGAACTATCGCAAAAATATAGTATGGAAGAAATCCAGTTTCTAGCAAAAAAATCGGGCTTCTTTTCGGTCGCAGAGTTCTTCGATGAAAATCAATACTTCGTAGATGTCTTGTGGGAAGTGAGGGATTGATGTGCTATATTTGTTGCTCACAAAGTAGCTTTATGTCGCAATCGCAAGAACGCATTGATTTTAGGTATATCCTAGATGGGATATTGAAGGTCTTTAATTTCGAGAAAGGTTTATTTTTGACCACTAGAGAGTTATTGCTTCGTCCTGGCAATATGATAAAGGATTATCTCAGCGGAGCTCGACGAAAATATACCCATCCGATACAGTTTGTTTTTGTGTATGTTGGTTTGTGGGCACTATTCCTAAACCAATTCAAGCTAGATAATGCAGGTTTTTTACAAGGATTTGAAAATGGTATGGGCAATGTTGGACTGGAAAAAGGAAGAGAAATAGATGCGGAAGAAATCGCTGCCATTCAAGATTGGATGGCAGCGGGATTTGATTACTTCTTTCAATATCAAAATGTCTATAATATCGCCTTAATTCCCTTGCTCTCTTTGCTCACCTATTTGTTCTATCGAAAATTTAAGCTGTACTATCCAGAGCACCTTGTTCTGAATGCCTATATCACGGGTATGATTTCTTTTATTGGGCTTTTATTTGCTCCAATTGCCTTTTTTGATTTTGGCACTACCATAGTTTTGGGAGGTTTAGCAGGATTTCTCTACACCATCTGGGTATATATGGATACGTTCAAGGGCTATTCAATTGGTGGCTTTTTCAAGAGCCTGGCACTTAATTTAAGTTTTTATCTTCTTACGGTTTTGCTTGTCTTTACAGTGTTTGTGAGTTACTTGCTCCTCTTCTTTGCAAAAACAGCTGAAATTGGTTAGTGCATTCAAAAAAAATGGCTTTCAAAAAAAACTTGAAAGCCATTTTTAAGTACTTCTACCTAATTATTTGGGCAATAAACTTGTGTAAAGTGTTCATTATAAACAGCTTAAACAAACAGGTACAAGTACTTATTATCTATTCGATCGCGATTAGTAACGGCTTCTATTGTAACCACCACCGCCGCCGCCATAGCCACCACCGCCACCGCGGTTGTAACCACCACGTCCGCCGCCACCGCGTCTATCGCGATTTTCTCTTGGTTCTGCTTTTTTCACCACAATGGTTCTGCCGTCAAAATCCGTATCATTTAGATTAGAGATTGCTTCACGAGCGGCATCGTCATCTGGCATTTCGACGAAGCCAAAGCCTTTAGAACGACCCGTAAATTTATCCATAATGATTTTGGCAGAATCCACTTCTCCAAACTGCTCAAATGCGTCTCGCAAGTCTTCTTCTCTTGTGTCGTAATTGAGCTTTGCAACAAAAATATTCATAAATAAAAATTAAAGATTAAAAAACACAGCTCACCAGATGCTTCTAATATGAAGCATAGAAAAGCTGTAAAATAAGAATGAAAAAGTCCAGAAGCCAGTATTAGACAATCAAATTAGTTAGGAAAATGAAAAAGAGGAAAAGAAAAAAGGAAGGAAAGAAAACTTAAACTTACTTCAAACAAATCTTCTAAATAATCTACTTCGCTAAAAGATGAAAGATAAAATTTAGCCTGATAACTTAATCGAATGCAAAGATACACCATTTACAATAAGAATCCACTAAATTATGATCTCTATGAAAAAAGCTGACACTGGTAGGACGCGAAAGTTTTGATTAAGAGCAAATGCTACGTATCAAATAAGCTAACTTTTGTACTTTTGCCACTGATGCAAGCAGGTTCGTTGAATAAATATGGCTCATCGGGGAATTTTATGGAGAGAGAAAATTATTTAACTGATGTTACGCAAAACACCAAATTGCAAATGACACAAAGTGCCACTTGCTTACAAATCGTCGGGTGTCATCCTCACGCCTGAGGCGTGAGGCTGGCAGCCACTCTAATTCAAAACATACTAGTCTCAGAGACTAGCGAATAATATAGACTAAGATACTATTTGCGTAACATGAGTTATTTAATTTTTTCTTTCCACAACCCCCTTTGGTTCTGAATGATTTCATTTGGTCAGCATTATTTATGGAAGCTCACGTTTATCTTCAAAACATATGGGCGTCGAGCCCATATGATTTGATCAAGGTTTTTTAAAGGTAGAAGCGGCGAAATTCGCCGCTTCTACCTTTAAAAACCTTGATTCGTTTGGAAGGACTCGACCTGTCCGCCTCACCGTGTCCGCCTTAGGCGTGAGGCTGACGTCCTTCTAAACGAAAACAAACGAAATTTAATAGTTGGCGATATCTTTCTAAAGATACTCGACCAAATGA
>JBCCRX010000227.1:0-10892 GCA_039201015.1 Bacteroidota bacterium
CATTTTTGAACGGCTCTTTTTCCTTCTAAAAATACTTAAAAATAGTTCCGTAACTACTGCTATGCAACGATTTTGAAGCACTTTTACAAGAAAAAATAACTCGCTCAAAATTTGACGCTTATTCAAACCCACCTACTTATGAAATTCTATTTTCATAGATATTTCAAACTTCAAAAGTCTTTTGTCTCCTTAACATCTATACAAGCAGTTACCTATTGCTGAGCCATATCAAAAGTACCAGGCAGATAATTGGGATTGTAATTGAAAGCCTCGGCATTGAATCTTTTGTGGATGACGAGGAAATTAGGCACTTCGTATAGGAAAATCATAGGTTGCTCGTCGTAAACAATACGTTGAAATTCTTTGTAAAGTTCTAGCCTTTTTTCTTCATCCAAAGTGGTTCGGATTTCTTCGATCAGTGCATCCGTTGCGGCATTTCCAAAGCCCACTCGATTGAAACCATCTGGCGTATCACTTTCGGTGTGCCACATCTGATTTGGGTCGTAAGCCCAAGGCGCAGGTTCTAAAGTAGCATTGGTCGCTAGTTCAAAATTTCGACTCTTAAAGTTCTCCCTTTGTACGTTGGGTTCTTGATTTAGAATTTCAAGATTAATTCCCGCTTTTATAGCATCTTCTTTCACTAAAAGAGCTGCTTCTTGTTGAGTAGCTCTTGAATTGACAGTAAGAATTTCTAGATTCATTTCCGTTAGTTTTCCGTCTATTTCCTTATCTACCGTGCCATTGTTATTGGTATCTTCCCAACCAGCTTCTGCTAAAAGGGATTTTGCTTTTTCTACATCAAATTCAATCAAGGAAAGCGAAGAATCATAGCCTGGCATCGACGGTAAAACAATATTCGAAATGCGATTGAGCGACATCTGTAAGACATTTTCTATGATTGCATCAACATCTACGACGTGTGCCAAAGCGCGGCGTACCCTTTTGTCTGCCAATTTCGGATTTTTGGTATTGATTAGCCAAAAACCACTAACGTATTGGGGCGCAGCAAAAAAATCATAGGCTTGCGAGACGGCTTCATCATCCTTTAGCTCTTCGTATATTTGAGGGGCAACATTAGAAAGAACGTCTATTTGCTCGCTTCTGATAGCTGCCGTTTTGGCTGTGGCATCTCGAATGGGCTGATAAATAATTTCTTCTACGTTATTTTCAAAAAGGGGATTGTCCGTCTCTATTTTTTCGCCCCACCAATCCGTTTTCCGCTCCAGTACCAATCGCTGTCCAGTAGTAAATTCTTTCAATTGATACGGGCCACTTCCCACCACACCGCCGATTTCTCTAGCGTATTTGGGTTGAATAAATTCATCAGCAAATTGTTGTAATTTTGGATTGCTGTTCGCTAGCTGTTCGGCTTTGTCTGGATCAATCAAGTCTTGAATAGAAATATCTGCCAATAAATTTTGCGGATCGTAGTGGTAAGCAGGCATTATATAAAATCCATTCCCCGCAATTTCTTCATTTCGGATGTATTTCCCTTGCATGATTACGCTCAATTTTCGGGGATCATCTTCGTAAAGAACAAGGTCTTGTATGGCACTTGCATTGTTGCGGAAAGCTCCCGCAGGCACTCTTGGATTGTACATCGCTTTCATACTAAATTCGACATCTTTTGCCGTTACGGGGCTTCCATTTGGCCAAGCTGCCTCTTCTCTTATTTCAAAAGTATAAGCAACGCCCGTCACTTCCTCTCCTTCTTTTATTTCCTCCACTTGCGGTCTTGCTTTTGCCAGCAAAGGCGTTAAAGTCAAGGTCTTAGGATTGACTACCTCTAAAGTTTGAAAAAGATAGGTATGTACAATTCTAGCGGTATTACTAGTAGATAGAAGTGGATTCAAGTTGTCTGCCTCAGAAGGGTATGCGGCGATCACTTCATTGACGTTTCGCTTATATTCCACCGTCGGTGCTTCTTCTTCCTCTATCGGTTTGTCTCGATCGCAATTGGTCAACAGAAAACAACATGCACTTAGGGCTAGTAATAAAAAACGACTTTGTAGTTTCATATCAATTATATATTTGTTTTAAGAATTACTTAGGAATGATAAAACAATAACTTATAGCATATGTCTGCTTCTTTTCTCCTTATTTGAACTTTAAAATCAGTCATAGTATCAACAATACTCCTTCTTTTAAAATTCAACTAAGAAAAAAATAAGCTAGCCCTATTCTTATAATTTATTATTTCATCATTCCTTAGAAAACGACCCGCAGAGAAGCTTAAATTGAGTTGATTTAAGTAATGTTCTGCGTACCTCTGCGCTAATCACTCTGCGTATTTCTGCGGTCAGAATCAGTTTTTACAAGAGCATACTCAAAGTATTGAAGCCCACAAATTTAATAAATTCGTGAACGCAAAGCACCAATTGGCAGTTTCACTCTCAAAAGTAAGTAAGTTTGTTCGCTTACTAATACCATTCGAGTAATCTTACACGAAAATACATTAATTTTCTATGAAAAACGTATTAATTGGGGGTGGAACAGGAATGATCGGAACACGCCTAAGTGAGCTTTTGACGGAAAAGAATTATAAAGTAGCGCATCTCTCTCGACGAGAGAACTTACAAGCTCGTTTTCCTGCTTATGTGTGGGATATAAAAAATGGGAAAATAGCAGAAAAAGCAGTCAAAGAAGCGGACTACATCATCAATTTAGCAGGAGCGGGCATCGCAGATAAACCTTGGACTGCGGCGCGCAAAAAAGTGATTATTGACAGTCGTGTGCAATCTACTTTACTCTTAAAAAATGCGATAGAGCAACATAATCCTAACTTAAAAGCTTTCCTATCTGCCTCTGCTATAGGCTTTTACGGTGATCGGGGGGAAGAGGAATTAACGGAAACTTCGCCTGCTGGCAAGCAAAGCCAATTTTTAGTAGAAAGTGTTCTGGCTTGGGAAAGAGCCATAGAACAAGTAGCGACAACGGGTGTCAGAACCGCCTACATTCGCGTGGGTTTGGTACTTTCCACTCAGGGCGGTGCTTTGCCCAAAATTACGCTGTCCACCAACGTAAACGTGGGTGGCTATTTTGCGGACGGCAGCCAGTGGTACGCTTGGATTCACATTGATGATCTTTGTCGAATGTTCATTCATGTAATAGAAAACGAGCATCTGGAAGGTGTTTTCAATGGCACAAGCCCCTTTCCAGAAACCAACAAAGTTTTCACTCGGAAAGTAGGAGAAGCAATGAATAAAAAATTAATTTTGATTCCTGCGCCTGCTTTTGGACTAAAACTAGCCATGGGCGAGATGTCGAGCACCGTTTTAAACAGCACCAAAATATTGCCAGCTCGAATGGAAGCAGAAGGGTTTTCCTTTCAACATGAACGGCTCGTGCCTGCTTTGAAGGACTTGTTTGAAAGAAGAATTTGAGGAAATGTGGAGTTAACCGCAATTAGTTTGCTGATTGCCTGTAGTTTACTGGGCTATGTGAGTATTTACGATTAATTGTAAATCTATTTCCAAAATAGATAAGTGCTATTACTTATTATATAAACATACAAAATGACTAGGTGTTTTACAGATATAAAGCTGCTTTTCTTACTGAGCTTCACTTTCCTTTTTCAAAATTGTGATTATAAGATTCTCCATGAATTATTAGATGTTTCTTTTGAGACAGTTATCGAGCAACACAGCGTTACATTCATTCCAAATGGAGCATTGGAAGGTGATTGCTCTTGGGACTTTGGAGATGGTCAAACTTCTAATGAAAAAGAACCTACACATATTTATCTTCTGTCTGGTGACTACAATGTGATGCTAAGGCTCGTGACGGAAGAAGGTGCTGGAGAAATCGTGCAAAACATCAGAATTGAAGGACTGGAAGATATAGAAGGTAATGTCTATAGAACCACGCAGGTGGATAGCTTGATTTGGATGGCAGAGAATTTGCGAACGAGTCAATGTAGAGATGCTACCACTATAAAGCATTTGCCACTGGGTACTTCAGACTTAAGATCGGCTGCTATGTATTGGCATGAGAATAATCCTACAAGTGGGCGCAGCTTAGCTTACGGACCTGTTTACAACTGGACGGCTATTTCTTCTTGCAATATATGTCCAGAAGGCTGGCACATACCAGATTCTATAGAGTGGAATAGCTTAATTCGGAAGTGGCATTACCGATTTGAAGACGGCGCAGATGGATTGACCTACGCTGCTTATCAGCTTCGCGAACAAGGTAATGAATACTGGGGAGGGAACAGCGATGCTACCGATTCGACTGGTTTTTCCGCCCGTCCTGGCGGATGGTTGTTCTACGAAGATTTAGAATTTCAATGGCTGGAAAAGAGAAGTGCCTGGTGGAGCATAGGAAGTGGTAAACGTCCATTTTTCACAAAAATTGCGGATGGACATAATGGAACTTGGATGGGAAATGCGTCTCCTTATGAGGATTTTTATGTCCGTTGTGTGAAACAAGTGAAGTGAATAGAAAAATTTGTCTAGCATAGATTATTTTTAGAAGACAGAAGACAGAAGACAGAAGACAGAAGACAGAAGACAGAAGCGCACAGCGTAAACTTACTTAATTATGAAGTCCACTCAAGTTCTGATACCATTACTCCTTTTTCCTTTATTGTTTCAAGCGCAAAAGCTAAAAGTATCTGACAATCAACGTTTTTTAGTCACGGAAGATGGCGAGCCGTTCTTTTGGCTAGCCGATACTGCTTGGGAACTTTTTCACCGTTGCGATCGAGAAGAAGCGGATTACTATCTACAAAAACGGAAAAGTCAGGGTTTTAATGTCATTCATGCCGTTGCTTTGGCAGAAATTGATGGTTTGAATACCCCCAATCCTTATGGACATACCCCTTTAATCGAAAATGATCCTGCTCGGCCCAATGAAAAGTATTTTGAACACGTAGATTATATCATTCAAAAAGCAGAGGAGCTTGATATGTACATTGCGCTTTTGCCAACTTGGGGCGATAAACTCTTCAAAAACAATTGGGGTGTCGGTCCAGAAGTATTGAATACGAAAAATGCAAGGGCTTATGGACAATGGATTGGAAATCGCTATAAAGACTACGACAATATTGTATGGATCATTGGAGGAGATAGAAATCCGAGGAAAAATACAGATGATGTGGCGGTTTGGCGATCTATGGCGGAGGGTATATTGGAAGCAGTGGGTGGTGAGGAAAATGCTTTGATGAGCTTTCATCCTCAACCTAAAGAAAAGGGTGGATCTTCCACTTGGTTTCATCAAGACCAATGGTTAGATTTCAACATGCACCAAACAGGACATTGTGCCAATCAAGCAACTCACGACCACATATCTCACGACTATCAGCTATTACCTACCAAGCCTGTTTTGGACGGTGAACCACTCTACGAAGATCATCCCAACTGCTTCAATGCCAAAGAATTAGGGCACAGTTCAGCGAGAGATATCCGACGCATTATGTACTGGAATGTTTTTGCAGGAGGTTTTGGTCAAAGCTATGGTTGCCATGCTATTTGGCAGATGTATAATATAGGGCGTGAACCAATCAACCAAGCCTTGCGCCCGTGGAAAGAGGCTCTGGATTTACCGATGGCGAATCAAGCAAAACATCTTAAAAATTTAATGCTTTCTAGACCTTTTTTGACGCGTATTCCAGATCAAGATATGGTGCTAGATCAAGCCGAAACTTATAGCGAAGACTATGTCATTGCGACTAGAGATAGCGAAGGTACTTATGCCATGATTTACTTTCCGACGGGCAAAAGCATGGCTATTGATCTAAGCAAACTAGAAGACAAAACCTTCAATACTTGGTGGTACGACACACGCACGGGTGCGGCTTTTGAAGGCGAAAAACTAAGAAAAGCAAAGCGAGTTCGAGTCAATCCACCCAGTACAGGTATCGGAAATGATTGGGTGTTGGTGATTGATGCTAAAAAGAAAGGTTTTTTACCACCTGATAAAGGCTGAATTTATTGAACAGGTCTGATTATAACGGAATGCGGTGATTAGTAAATGCTGCAATAGCGCCTCATTAAGTGTTGAAATTCCATATACTCAGGCGTGAGGATGACACCCGACGATTTGTAAACAAGTGGTACTTTGTGTCATTTGCGATTTGGTGTTTTGCGTAACATCAGTTAGTATCTAAGTTCTCAGTGCTATCAATTTGAAAGAGCGCGCGTTTGAGCGTTTCACTTTCTCTTACTCTATGGTAGCAGCTTTGCCGCACTGAGGCATAATATTTATTTTTTATTCTGAACTTATTTTAGTATATTCTATTTTTAAATAAGCTGTAGCCGCTTAATTATTTCTATAAAATTATAAATAGCAGAATAAAAATGAAAAATTATAAAACAAGATCGCTAGAAGATGAGAAAAAGGATTTGACGCTCCAGGCGCCGCCCGTTTCAAAATACATGACCAGAGAGCTCATTACCTTCCGACCCGAAGATGAAATCAGTAAGGTCATTGAATCAATGCTGAAAAATCGAATTACGGGTGCACCTGTTTTGAATGCTAGAAAAGAACTGGTGGGTATGATAGATGACCGGAGTTGCTTGAAAGTCCTGATCGGTGGGGCGTATTATAATCATCCTGTAGAAAAAAGTACGGTAGCTGCCTATATGTACCAAGACCGCAAAAGTGTGTCCATGAATGATAGCGTTATAGACGTCGCACGTATTTTTCTAGATGCCGTTTATAAAAGACTATTGGTTTTGGATGATGCGGGTCGATTGGTGGGGCAAATCAGTCGTCGGGACGTGCTGCGCGCCATTGACGATATGCAGATGAGCACCTGGTAGGAGCGTGGTATTAGCTTCTTTTTTTAGAAAGAAGAACGAATCCTTCTGCTTTTTTCTTAGATTTGGATATTATTCCCTTTCCTGCAAAAAGCAGGTAGTGAGCTTTTAGATTTCCGAAGTTTTTAAAACTTTATAAAGTTAGCCCCAAAAGTTTATTGGTCGCCTACCAGTTTTTGAGCGAAAAGGAAATGAACCTTATTGCGATGAAATAAATAGATTCTTGCATGTCCGATATTCCCAAGCTTAATTTATTATCGAGAGATATAGTTGCTGATAAGCATGCCCAATTAAAAGCCTTATTTCCCGAAGTTTTTACAGAAGCAGATCAGATAGATTTTGATAAGCTGCGGCTTACGCTTGGTGATCGCGTGGATACCAAAGAGGAGCGTTTTGGACTTCATTGGGCAGGTAAAAAGGACTGCTTCAATACCATTCAAGCACCAAGTATCGCGACGCTCAAAGCTGCTGAGGTCGAAAGTGTTGATTGGGAAGAAACCGAAAATCTTTTTATTGAAGGTGATAACCTAGAAGTGTTGAAGTTGCTACAAAAACCTTATTACGGAAAAGTCAAAATAATCTACATCGATCCGCCTTACAATACGGGCAAAGAGTTCATTTACACCGATAAATATCAAGTAGGTGTAGATGCCTACCTCGCCTATACAGAGCAAGCCAATGATAATGGTTACAAATTCTCAACCAATACAGAACTGGAAGGACGTTACCATTCCAATTGGTTGAATATGATGTACCCGCGCCTTTTTCTAGCGCGCAATTTACTCCAAGAAAGTGGCGTCATCTTTATTTCGATAGATGAGAATGAACTCAATAACTTGCTCAGTATGTGCAACGAGATTTTTGGAGAAGAAAACTTTATAGAAATCTTCTCTTGGATTAAATCAGAAACGCCCGCAAATTTATCAACAAAGACCAAAAAGGCAGTTGAATACATTTTGTGCTACCAAAAAGCCAGAGACAATAACAAATTTGTCGGCTTGAAAAAGGACAGTAAGAGTAGCAACGGTCTAATGAATAAGACCAATCCTATCAATAAACTCATATTTCCCAAAGATGTAGTAGGTACAGGACTTACAGACGGTATTTATAAAAAAGGAACTTACGGAACGAAGTCTTATCACATTATTTTGCATGAGGACACCTGTGTTAAAAATGGCTTATTTGTAGAGAAAGTTATTCTATCGGGTAATTTTAAATGGACGCAAGCAAAATTAGAGGCAGAAATTGAAAAAGGAACAACCGTCTCTATTAGAACAGCTAGTTTTTCGCCTTCTTACGAAAAACGAGAATACGAACCAGAAGTGCCGTGGAACTTGATTAGTAGGAAATTTGATGTCAGTACTAATGAAAGCGCAGGAAAACAACTGGCAGCACTCTTTGACAACAAAAAGCTTTTTGACTACCCCAAACCCGTTTCTCTGATTAAGTATTTGATAGGGTTCGTTGCTAGAGACAAGGATATTATTCTCGATTTTTTTGCGGGCTCTTGTTCAACGGCGGAAGCTACGCTTAGGTGGTCTATAGAAAATGATAAGCAGCTAAAATACATTATGGTTCAATTGCCTGAACCAACAGGAAAAAAAACCATTGCCTACGAAGAAGGATTCAAAAATATAGCCGATTTAGGGAAGGAGCGAATCCGTCGTGTTGTAAAAAAAATAGCAATAGAAAAGCAAAGTTTTGAAGAAGAGCTTCAATTAAAAAAGGTCGTTGTTGCTGACTTAATAGATCAGCAGACAAAAACGTCTAAGTCTTTGGGAAGTGCTAAATCAAAAAAGCTTGCTGATTTGGAAATTGAGATCGAAGCCTTGAAAAAGAAGATGGCTATGATCGAAAGTGCTGATTTGGGTTTTAAAGTGTTTAAGTTAGCTCAGTCCAATTTTAAAGTATGGGATGGTTCAGTCGAAAATGATCTATCTAAGCAAATCGAAATATCAATCAATCATCTCCAACCTGATAGCAAAGAATTGGATATACTATTCGAGCTTCTACTCAAAATGGGCTTCGAACTAACGCTGCCCATCCAGAAACTTAGGCTCGTAGATAAAAAAGTCTATACCATTCAGAATAAAGCTCTAATGATATGCTTGGAGCAAGAACTAAACGAAGCCGTCATTCGAGCCATAGCTGCCGAGCACCCCGCGCGCTTCGTCTGCTTGGATGCTGGCTTTAAAGGCAATGACCAGCTAAAAGCCAATGCTGTACAAATAATGAAATCACACAATGTGCAGGACTTCAAAACTGTATGACTAATAAAGAGTGTATCATCTATACTTAATTCACAAGTTGCTGCATTGAGTAGCTTAAAAATTCCACAAAAATGCTTGTAAACGTTGATTTTGAAAATATACGAGCGAAAGCAAAAGCGCGAGCGGAGGTAATGGTTAAAAATGGCTTGTATTCCCGCTTCAGACTAAGCGACTCTCAACGAATCGACAAAGCTTTATTGGGATGTATAGGAGAACTTGCCTTTGAACAGTTTTTAATCCAGAGAAATGTTCCCTATAAGTTGGATGAAACAGATTTTGAGTCGAAAAATTCTGACGAATACGATTTTTTGATCTCCGGAAAAAAAATTGATGTCAAAGTTGCTAAAAAATCGACTCCGCGCCCGCCGAGTGATGGTTGGACGTATGGGTATCCAGAAGAACAAAATCCACAACTAAAAGACTACGTTGTGGTAGGATGGGTCGATTTTAGTAAAGAGGAAGTAGGCTTCTATGGCTGGATAACAGGCATTCAAATAAGTACATACAAGGTTGTCACGCACAATTCCTTTGCGGGTTATCGGTATCTCACGCCCAATCACGAGTTTAGGTGGGGCGCTATGAACAAGCGTTTTGATGAATTACTCAATGAGTTATCGGGCTAAAAATTATATTTGGAGTATTACTTTTTTTATCAGACTATGTATGCCTATGGCGCGAGCCTCAAGTTATTGATTGAAAGTTCAATCCTTACTCCAAATATGCTCTAATTACACTATAAACTAAGTTTGTTTTAATTTTGAGAAGCGAGAAATTACTTAGAATTTCGAGCTTCAAAAAACCTATCTGACGGCGGCGAACAACAGGTGAGATAGAAAAAAGGGTTTTTCTAAAACCCTTTTTTTCCCCTCAAACTTCCCCATCTAAAATGCAAAGAACCTTTTGTTACAATGCACTAATTTACTCGCTCAATATATTTATCAATATCGGAACCATCAATGGAGGTAGGATATTCATTTTTAATTTTTTCGTAAGCCGACTTTGCATCGGCTAAATTGCCCTGCTTTTCGTTGAGCATTCCTATTTTTTTCAAATAATAAGGTGTAAGAATATCATTGTCTTCTGAATTGGCTGCTTTCTGATACAAGCTCAATGCTTTGTCCAAATCTCCTTTTTCTGCATAAGCATCGCCCAAAGCACCAAACTTAGTGATGGGCGTAATTTGATCATTGGCTTTGTATTCTTCCAGAAAGGAAATAGCAGCATCAAATTGTCCTAATTGCAAATAAGAAATTCCTGCATAGTATTTCGCAACATTAGCTGCGGGCGTACCGCTATATTCATCAATAATATCTAAGAAACCGCTATATCCACCACCTGGATTGGTCAAAGCTTGCACAAAAGAATCCTGCTCAAATTGTAACTCTGCCTGAAACATTTGTGCTACAGCTTCTTGCTGACGCGGTTTTTGGTAGAAATTTTTGTAAGCAAAAATACCACCGATCAATAAAATGACTATTGCCAAAGCCCCAATAATGACACTCTGGTTGGCTTCTACAAATCCCTGTGCCTGATCTCGTGCTTCTACTATATCAACTAATGTATCTTGTTGTTTCTTTTGCGCTCTGCTGCCGCGCTTTCTCCTTGCCATATCTTCTACTATTTTTTCGTTTTTTTTTACTTACGTTTCGCTGATTTGAAAGTCAAAAAATCAAAATTTAATACTGTTTGTACAAAAAAAAGGACTCTTGGATAGAGAGAAAAAATCAAAATTGAAAATTTTGATTTTTTCTCTCTGTCCAGAGGGGTAATTGAAATTTTTCGCAGAAAAATTTCAATTGTATGTAGCACTTCTGTTGCAAATTCATTTTTTCAAAATAGATTTCAGCGAAACGTGAGTATC
>JBCCRX010000228.1:0-10879 GCA_039201015.1 Bacteroidota bacterium
GACAAGATATTTTTGTGCTAATGGAGGCAGAAAAATCGCAATCCGCCTTAGGCGGACATAAGACTTTTTCTAACGAAGAGTAGCGCAAAACCTGTTCGCCTAAGGCGTAAAGATGAAGTCAAGAATCTGAGGTTATTTGTGCGTCGTTTCTTACATAGTTCACCCTTAATTTAATCTAAATATGAAAAATTTATTCTTCCTACTTTTTCTTCTTTTTTCAATATCGAATCTTCGTGCGAGCACAGAAGAAATGTTGGTTGTTTTCACACAAGTAAGCGATCAGCATTTCAACAAAACTACTTTGCCAAAAATACGTGCCTACGCGCTAGAAAAAGGCATCGAACTGATAGAAAAAGAGCCAGAAGATGGTGTGCCAGAAAACATCACAACGACTCCAAGTATCATTTACCAAAACGCAAAAGGTCGCTCTATTTATGCTAGTCGATACGCAGAATTTTCGACTATAAAGAACTTCATCAGAACCAGTAGAGTCGTACCACAAAAACAGTTGCAATTGGCAAAAGAAGCCGTTTTACTCTGGGAAACGGGAAAGACAAAGGTAGTAGCTGATTTGAAAATTACGGATATAAAGGGCAAACAAACTTCTGCGTTGACATCATCACAATTTGAAAGTCTTGTAAGGCAAAGTTTGTCTGACAATATGCAGTATTTTAAGACGCGCAGTGAAGTATCTATGCGGCGCACAGATCGCTTATTTTATTTAGATATTCATCCTTATTTGAGTGAGCAGGAAATCATTTATCTGTCGCTAGAAATCTATTCTCAATACAGTTGCAAAGACCCTATTTTCTCTAATTTTTCTGCTCCACTAGAAGGGCGAATCGAAGAGTTAGAAAAGCTACTGAAACAGGCGGCAGAACAACTAGAACAGCTTGTCCTTCAGCAGATGAAGACCTCTATGATCGGAGATGCTTTTAGCGCAATTCCAAGCACTGCGCCTGTAAAATCTTGGGCAGCACTAGGATTGGAGTTACCTACTGTGAGTGAAGAGAATAGTACTACCTTCGTAGATGCGCCCGATTTACCTCAAAAATGGACGTTTCACAAAGCCCTCGAAGCCGACATTCCAATTGTTCAATTTCGTTTTATGGCACCTTTAGATCGCTACATTGGAGAGATTAGGAAGATAGAAGGCGATCTGTATTGGAAGGAAAATACACAACAACTACAAGGAAATTTTAAAGCAGATATGCAAAGTTTGACCATGGGCATGGAAAGCTTTGACTACAACGTTTTAAACAAATATGTGAAAGCTTACAAATTCCCAGCTTCCAGTTTTAAGTTTGATGAACCCGTTGACTTAACGAGTCTATCTTATGGTGAAACTACGAATATTCAGGTAGATGGCACATTTGAATTGATGCGAAAAAAACGTCCTGTGAAAGTGATTGCACAGCTTAGACCGATTGTTGATGAGTTCGGAAACCCACTCTTACAAGTGAGTGCTTCCTTTGAACTCAATATTGTAGATGATTTCAAAATGAAAGGTCCAGACGGGCCAGAACAGGCTCGAAAAACCATGCTTTTTGATCTTAACTTTTTGATGAAGGCAGCAGGAAAGTCAGCTTACTGACTTGTATAATCACTGGGTCAATAAAGCTACTATTTGGGGCTCACTAAATTCTTTTGGTTCTAGATGATTTTATTGGGTCAGCATTAATTATTAGAATCTTACGTTTATCTTCAAATCACTCGGGCGTCATCCTAAGGCAGATAAATAGAGCCTAAATGATTTGATCAAGATTTTTAATTCTACTTTAAGCCTCTAAAACCAAATCATGGCAGGATGCCCAAAGGCGTAAATTTTTATTGCATAAAAATTTACGCCTTTGGGGTTTTTGGACGCAGAGAAGTATATGAAATTTCAACACTTATGAAGCGCTATTGCAGCATTTACTAACCACCGCATTCCGTTATAATCAGTAATTTTCAATTTTTAATTGCCCATTTTCAATTTGGCGATTAAATTGTATAGATTTAGCCATCTAAATTTACTCAAATACACATGAATTACGAAGAAGAATCAGCCATACACAGCGAAGAAGTACAAGAAGTATTGGGCAAGCCACCTAGATGGATCGTACGTTGGGGAACCACCCTGAGTTTTTTTATTTTACTATTGATGGCTTGGTTGGCTTGGTATATCAAATATCCAGAAAAGCTAGAAGCACCAATTACCATTACCTCTACTATTCCGCCAACGGATGTGGTGGCACAAGAGAGTGGTTACATCAATCAGTTGATAAAAGAAAATAACGATACTGTGGTGGTGGGCGATTTTTTGGGCATCATAGAAAGCACAACGACTTATGAAGACATCTTGGCATTGGAGAAGTATTTGAATTATTTTCAGTCTGTGCGAAGTGATGATTTTTTATCAGTGGTCAGGTCTCCCAAGAGAAAGCTAGAATTAGACGAAAACCTTCAACGCAGCTATTCTAACTTTATTACTGCTTATGAGCAATATGCCACACGAATAGAAGGAAGCGACGATTCTTCGGACGAGCGACTTTATCAAAAAGAAATTTCTAAGATCAGAGAAGACATCGAAATAGAGGAAAAAGGAAAGAAAGAAGCAGCCGATCGTATTGCGAAATTAGATGGTATAATGAAAGACAAACAGGATTTATATGCAAAAAAAGAAATAGATATATCTGAATTGGAAAATACGGCTGACCAAATCTCTAATGCTCGCAGAAGACTAGATAGAAGTATAAAAACTATTGGGGAAAAAAAGTTGGAAATTGATCGAATTAAAGAGCAAAGAGCCAATTTCATTCAGCAATTTCAACAAGATAATCAAAGCAGCTTTGTCGCGCTCAAAGAACGAGCGAAACAGCTCCAAAGCGAGATAGATGTATGGCGACAAACTTATGTCTTAACTGCTCCTGCGGACGGTCTAGTCACTTACTTTGGTGCAAAATCAGCAGCTTTAGGTTTTGTCAATCAAGGAAGTGTCATCATGGCGATTCTCCCCTTGGATACCATATCTGGAATAGGAGAAAATGAAATCGTCGGTCGAATTTCTTTACCGATTGAAGGCTCTGGGAAAGTGAAAGAAAACCAGAAAGTGAAAGTAAAACTAGACAGCTATCCTTCGCATGAGTACGGTCTAGTAGAAGGCATCATCGTAGAAAAGGCAAGATTACCACGCAACCGCATTTATAATATTGAGGTTCATTTTCCCAGTGGCTTGAATACAACTTTCAATAGCGACGCAGTTAGTTTTGATCCCAAAATGACAGGTATTGCTACCATTTTGACGGGAGATCAACGATTTGCGGAACGTATTTTTGAGAAATTCACCGAAATTTTTGAGTGACGTCTTTCTCCTTAGGAAGGATGAAATAATAAATTCAGATCCTAGCGCTAGAAGATTTTGTTTCCATTTTGTTCTTCAAAAAGCGCAATTCGCCTAAGGCGGCCATAAGGTTTTTTAAGTTCAAAATGGCAGCCAAAGATCAGTTCCAAGAATCGGAGCTTACTGTTTTTTCATTCCTAAGCATTAGTTCATAAAGATCAATATCCATTTACACCAGGAATTGCTACACCTCTTCAATTTCCATATTATCACATAGTGGTCAGACAAATTTAATCGGCAAAGTAGGAATCTAAAAATAAGAACCTACTCAAATAAAGTAAGTTGCCCCAATAACGAAATTGGGCAGATAAAGCGAGTTGATGCGTGATTGCATTTTTGTAAAAAATTGTTTTATTTGTTAATAAAAGTTGATAAAGTCAACTAAATTAATGCTACATTTGTCGAAGCCTTGTGTTTCTCTAATGGGATATATCCTTCTTAGAACTATTGCTGAATTCCATTCACAAGGCAAGCGTTTCTACCCTTCAATTTCAGTTATCAACAGTTTATAAGTGGTATTGCTTGGTTCAATTTTCATAGGAGCATTGGGCATCCCTCGCATGAGCATTTCAAAGAGGTGATTGAATTGACTGAACAGTAGGTGACGCCTTCTTTAAAATAGCGTTGATGAAGAATAGAAATTGGTGGTTACTGCTCGCTGCTGCAATCTTGAGTTGTACGCTGCAAACGGAAAAAGTAGAAGATATAGCCGCTGACGACAACCGATTTTTGAATGTAGCTTATGCGGACGCATCCACAATGCAGCAAATGGATATGTTCCTTCCCGAGGGAGCAGGTCTCTTTCCCGCTGTCCTATTGATACATGGTGGCGGATTTGCTAGAGGCGACAAAAAAATGGAGTACAGCCACGCCAAGCTACTGGTCGAAAATGGCTACGCTGCTATTTGTGTGAATTATCGCTTGAGTGGAGAAGCCGTATTTCCCGCTGCGGTCCACGATTGCAAGGCTGCCGTACGGTTTGTAAAGGCAAATGCTGCTTCTTACAAAATCGACGCTGGCAAGATCGGTGTTTGGGGATCGTCGGCTGGTGGAAATTTGGCAGCCATGCTGGGAACATCTGCTGGAGATGCTTTTGCGGATGGCAACATAGGTAAGTACACCGATCTGGATACTCAGGTGCAAGCATGTGTAGATTGGTTCGGTCCGATTGACTTTAGTACTATGGTGGCACAGGCAAAAGAGTTGGGCATGCGCAAGAATTTTAATGTCGATATCGAAAGCAAATATTTGGGTGTTGATGCCAATGCTGCTGCGAACATTACTATTGTTGCCAAAGCCAATCCAAGTAACTATTTGGATAAGAACGATCCGCCATTTTTAATACAAGTAGGAGATGCAGACCCACTGATTCCTTATTTGCAAAGCCAAACTTTTTCGGCGGATTTAGAAAAAGTAATCGGAAAAAATAAGGTCAGCTTCCACCTTTTGGAAGGGGCTAGACACGGAGGTTCGTTATTTGAATCCGAAAATAATTTGGGTCGCGTGATTGCTTTTTTAGATGCTTATCTAAAATGACGGTTGGTGGTAATTCCTCTTGAGTGGTCGTACTTAGGTTTTTTCAAATTCAATAAATCGAATACACTAAAAACACTCAGAAGATGGCCTACGACATTTTATACGCAAAACTTAGAGCACTAGATAATCCGATCAACGAAAACTTGTGGCAAGAAATACAAACTAATTCTACTGTTATAGACATCAAGAAAAATAAAGTATTAATTGATGTTGGCAGTAGGCATAAATATGGCTACTTTGTTGTTTTGGGAAGTTTTGTATCTTCCATTGTTACGGAAAAAGGAGATAAGAAAGCTGTATGGTTTTACTTCGATGAACTATTCAATTTGATAACGGCTATGGACAGCTACTTCCTTGACGAGCCAACCAAGTATGAAGTCAAGTCTTTGGAGGACTCCACACTGATACGGTTCAATAAGCAACACGTGGACTTATGGGTGTTGAAATATCCATTTTTTAGCCAAATGTATTTGACAGATATTACGAATAACCTTACAGCTTTGAATGAAATTAGAGCCCATAAATTGAGCCAATCTCCTACTCAATTTTTAGAATATATTAACCAAAATTATCCCGTCATTATAAGAAGGGTATCCTCCAAAAATATGGCTCACTTTCTCGGCGTGAGTCCAGAGTGGTACAGTAAGTTGAAGAAAAAAATGGGATTTGATTTTAGTAGATAAATGAGTTGGTCCTAGATGATTTTATTTGGTCAGCATTACCAATGGAATCTTACGTTTATCTTCAAATCATTTTTCTGTGACAGTTTTAGTTTCCATTCATTTTCTGTATGACCAACGTTTCAATTGTAAACAAGTAGCTATCAATCTTATTGCATGCTAAAAAAATCGCTGCTGATTTAGATTTTTTCAGGACTATTGAATTAATTCAAGACTTTATTCCTGAATTCATACTAATTTTGCTTATAAGAATTAAACAGGCTGAAGTATTTGGTAGCGCTGAACTTGTAATGCTGAAAACCAACTGAATTTACAGTAAAGAAGCATTACATTTTACTCACTACTAATTATCTGTTCAGCAAATTTTCAAGCAAAAACATTAGTCAATGAAAAAGTATTCCAATTATTTATTTATGGTTTGCCTTTTTGGACTGTTCGCTTCTAACAGCTATGGGCAAGAAATTAAGCGTCCTACCAGAGCTAGTGCTCAGCAAATGACTCACGTAAACACGGTTCCTAAGAACTTCGAAACCGAGTTCATCGTAACAGATGAAGAAGGGCGCAAAAAGTGTGAATTTCTGATGGAAATGTACAAAGTACTCGAGGAGGACCCTACCGTTCCTAAGATTTTGCCCTACGTCCGTGAAGATTACGTCCAGCATAATCCAATGCTTGGGGACGGACCAGAAGCACTAGCCATGTTCTTTAGAAGTATAGCTGTTCAATACCCTGTGAAGATTGAAGTACACCGTATTATTGTTGTGGACAACTGGGCTTTCGTTCATCTCAATTTTCGCAATATGGATTCTGACGATCCAAATGATTTAGGAAGTACAGGTGTGGATATTTTTACTTTTGGTGAAGATGGGAGGCTTTCCGAGCATTGGGATGCGGTACAAACTGTTCCTGTATTCTCTGCCAACACCAATGGCATGCTGCTTCAAATCCGTGAGGAATAGACCATTCTTACATCAGCTTTACGGACTATTACTTCCTGAGCGCTCATTCGAAGATTTATTTAATTGATAATCAATATTCTATGGTTCGCACCTGAGGCAGACGTGGTCTGGCTAAGGAATAAATTGTGAGTTTATCAGCCTTAGGCGGACAGGTTGAGATATGCCTGTCCCCCTCAAGCTGATGAGCAAGTTATTTTAATATCAGGTTCATAAAATATTGGTTATCAATATGATATAATCCGAACAAGCTCTAAGTATAGACTACTGGATATTTTAAGTATTACTAGAATTTAGGGTGGCTAGAAATGTCATTTTTCACCCAAACATTAGAAATACATCTGAATTTAGAGCATAGAAATGATATTTCTGTTTTTCCCGATTTGAAAATGTCCAGTAGCCTACCCTAAGTACTACTGTCAATTCTAACCTAAGCTTAAGCTTAATAAGCACTTTCTATGGGTAACACAATTGCATAAAATACAATTAATAAATGCCTTAAATTTAATATATAAAATGAGAAAAATATTATTTCTATTCCTATCCATTTTATTCATTATTCCAGCATTAACGGCACAAAAAAATATGCCCTCTCCTCCTTCGAAGGATGAAAATATGAAGTATTATGATCGGCATAAAATTGACATCAGCAATTTGAGAGAGTTCTACGAAGGGCTACTCAATGCAGATGCCATGATTCATGCGGACGGCATGTTTGATGCCAAAACCAAGTGGAAGTTCACTTTATACCAGATGATTTTGGCGGAGAGTAATCACCACCAAGCCCGCAGTGCTTATCAGCTTTCCTTAATGGGAGTACCGCTAAAGGAAATTCTTGCAATGTGGTCGCCAGATTATATATATACTGTTCAGGATCCTCGTATGCGAGCTGCATTTGAATACCTAAGTGTGGCTTCCAACTTACCTACCAAGGTGACAGCGGATACGCACGCAGCACTTCGTATGCAATACACAGATCGACAGATTGCAGAGCTTACAGACTTGACATCAATAAATGCCTCAAATGCTGTACACGACCATATTCTACCTATTGTGACCGATCAGAAAACGGCAGACTGGGCTAGCAAAAATCTGGCGTCGGTGGGCTGGAAAGTGGGGCTCAATGCGGGTACTTCCAAGGAGCAACACGAAAAGGCATTTGTCGGTAAAATTTTAGAAGGGGTGGTTGAAGAGATTAACTCAAAATGGCAAAGAGATGATTTATCTGCTCCAGACCCTGAATTTGAAACCGACTGGGTCAATATGATTACGGGATATGATATTCCGATGATCACTTTTGATCGGGATGGAGATGGTGTTGAAGACCCTTACGACTTTTATCCAGATGACTATAACCAATGGAAAAAGCCGGGTTTAGAGAAAGAAAATATGCCACCTGCCTCTACTCCTAAGTTTGACGTGGCTGCTTACGACTATGAATTTTTTCAACCCGCCACAGTACCTAGGACAAAATATCCCTTTAGCGACCGTCACCTGCTAGATGTAGAATGGACACGCCAGTCCTCGCTGGGCACACTTATGATGGATTCTTATCTCTTGTTCATGGATAGAGCCATTACGCTAAAAAAGCGGTGGGAGCTATTTTTCATCTATCAATTGGGTAGTGGTTGTACACACTGTCAGGTTCATGGAGCTTTCGGGGTATTCCAAGAATTTGAAAGCGATTATAACAACAACGATATTCCACCAGAAGATTTACCAGCAATCATAGAATACATTCAAGCCTTAATGGATTTTGAACGCTCTGATTTATTCACCGATGCGGAAAAAGCAGCCTTCCGCTTGGCTCGCGATGCTGGTCCAATGCCATCCCGCACTACGGCTGCGCACATTGAAGAACTGCGGCGCCACTACTCTGATCGAGAAATCCAAGAGATTCTCGCCAATTGTGTTCTAACAGCTTGGTTAGCAACAACCATGCAGTCGCAAGCTACTGTAACGGACTACAAAAGCATGTCTTGGGCACTCAGAAACCTGGGACCAAAAGGGTGGAATCCAGGCGTACACACGGGTTGGCCCAACGAGCAACGCCCCTATCACATGAGTGAGTTGTTTAACGCTGTGTACGCAAAAATATCTACAGGTGAGGTGCCCGATGCAGCAAGTGAATGGCTGGGCGTGGATGTCCCACTGGCTGTAGATTCCGATAAAGATGGGGTAGATGATGCCTTCGATGGTTTTCCGAAAGACCCAACTCGCTGGGAGGATACGGATCGTGATGGGATTGAAGATTCAAAGGACGACGATATTGATGGCGATGGGATTGCCAATGCAAAGGAGGTATCAATAGGGACTTTCCCTTACAAAGCCGATTCCGATGGTGATGGAGTAGATGATCCGACAGAGATCGAAGCAGGAACGGATCCAGTTGATCCACACAACAACTAAGATTCAAGAGCAAAGAAATAAATTTCTGATTTAGGGATTGAATAGACTTTATGAATGAGGTTGAGCGAGATTTTTGCGCCGCAATTTTGTTCTTAGTTTTTCTTTAAAAGAAGGAGTATTGTTAATACTATGACTGATTTTAAAGAGAAAATAAGGGCAAGAGAGCAAGTGAAAAGCCGCCCAAATTTCATTCATAAAGTCTAATACCTCGCAGGTATCCGATCCCTAAGTTATTCACATTTATCAAGGAATAAACAAGTGATGGAACAACAATCAAACTATCATCATAGCCACTCGCATTGGGCAAAACCCTCTACATGCCTAACTACTATCATTGACAGATATGGGTGGCGTTTCAGTTTTTTTAGTACGACTTTATTACTAGCAATGCTGATAGCTACGCCCACATACGCCCAAACAGAGGAAGCAGTAGCAGCGGATACTACTATAGCTCCCCGCCAGCCCATTGGTCGCTTCCCAGACGATGCTATCGTGACAAGGGGAAGTTTTGATCGATCCATTTCCATCAAAGGTACGCCAGGTGCTTTTAGAGTAGGAGGAGGCGTAACTATGAACGCCAACTACGACTTCGACAACATGGGGTTTCAGCAAATCAGTTTCCAGCCCTTTATTCCGCTGGATGAAACAAGCGAAGATGGAGAGGATCAGTTTGCCATTCACGCTCGCCTCACTCGAATCAATTTTGATGTTCGCACGCCAACAGCACTGGGCGAAGCTCGTGTATTCATAGAGTTTGACTTTTTTGGTGCTACAGGTAATGAATTGGTAAATGACTATACCCTTCGATTGCGTCATGCCGTAGCAGAAATTGGGAATTGGAAGTTTGGAAATTTCTGGTCGGGATTTATGGATGTATTTGCACAACCAGAAGCTGCCGATCCTGGTGGACCCTTGGCTTTACCAAGCAAAAGGAATCCAGGTATTTACTATGTGCACGGCGAACGAACGGACAACTCCTTTGGGCTTGGTATTGAGAATCCAACTGCTGATTTAGTTGGAAGAATAGATCTACAGCGATCCGAATCAATGCCAAGTTTTGTTGCGTTTGCCAAATTCCAACGAAAATGGGGCTATGTGCGCATTGCGGGGATGAGCCTTCAGCAGCGATCCATCTCCAACGACAATGTTACAGGAGGTGTCAATATCACAGGTCGTTTGAATTTACCGTATTTCCATGAGCGAGATAATTTGGCATTTGGTTTTCAGGCAGGCGAAGGATTTGCCCACTACTATTCTTCGTTCGCAGTGGGCTTAGATGGGATCATCCGAGACAATGGAGCTATCGACGTCACAGAAATAATAGGTGCCTTTGCTGCCTACCAGCACTGGTGGAATGACAAAGTGCGATCTACTTTCAGTGGGAGCTTTTTTGACTTTGATTTACCCTCTGGATTTAACGGAGGTGCTTATGCTGGCGGATACCGTTTAGGATGTAATTTGGTTTGGACGCCCATTCTAGATGCCACTTTCGGCTTAGAACTCAACTACGATACTGTCGAAACCTTCGATGATTCCGAGGGAGAAGGATTAAGACTCGAATTTGTTTCTCGATTCGATTTTTAAACTAGCTGCTTGGTTAGTTTAAGCTGGATGGAAGGACACTATTTTATCGAACAAACAACATTATGCCTATAATTAAGCAAGTTGCTATCAGTATGTGCCTGATGGCTCTAGCTAACTATGCGTTTACGCAGTCCCACACTATGGCGGAAGGGGAAGCACCAGCAGAGGAACAGAGCAATGGCTATTTTGAGATCATTACTTCCATTATCAATGCTTATTCCTTTGAAGAAGACGAAGGGAACGTCGGGAATGAATTTCACTTGTCGTATTGGTTGCAACATGGCTTAGGCATTGGATTGTCTATTACCACCAAGCTGCAACAAGAAGGACTA
>JBCCRX010000229.1:0-10852 GCA_039201015.1 Bacteroidota bacterium
CATAATAACCTGATAGTGTCCTAATAAAAATCAAATGCTCTCAACAAATTTGATGATTACTAGATTTTTACAAAATTTAATTTCAAATTTTTGCTAAATTTTCAATATATCAGAATTTAATTTTAAAACATACTCTTAGGAGTGAAAAATCTGACATCTTATGATAAAAAGGAACATAAAAATACTAGCACTCCTTCTCATTGTAGTAGGTGGAATTGCAACTACGAGCCTCAACAGAAACGATAAGCTGTTTGAAATCGCTAAGAATATTGAGTTATTCGCCAATCTCTACCGCGAAATCAATACCTATTATGTAGATGAATTAGAGCCTGCTCAGTTGATGAAAACGGGCGTTGATGCCATGGTCAATTCATTGGATCCTTATACCAACTATCTATCCGAATCTCAAATAGAAGGCTATCGTTTCATTACCGAAGGACGCTACAATGGTATTGGTGCGGCGAGCACTAAAATCGGTGATTTCTTGACGATTGTGGAACTCTACGAAGATCAACCTGCCGATAAAGCAGGTCTGAAAGTAGGCGATCAAGTACTAGCAGTTGATGGAAAAGATGCGAGAGGCAAAAACGCCGAGGCAGTGGAGGAAATATTGCAAGGTTTTCCAGGTACAGAAGTCGATTTGTTGATTCATCGTCCTGGCGAATCAGGCAATAGAACAATTACTTTGGTGCGCGAAGAAGTCAAGATCAAAAATGTGCCTTACTACAGCATGTTGGATGAAAACATCGGCTATGTAGCTTTGACGACTTTTACCAGGGCAGCAGGCGAAAATGTGGCAGATGCAGTCCGAGATTTACAAGCAGAAAATCCAGATATGAAAGGCGTGGTATTGGACTTACGGGGCAATGGCGGCGGACTGCTGATGGAAGCTGTGAATGTCTCTAATGTGTTTTTGCCTAAAAATAAATTAATTGTTACCACAAAAGGTAAAGTGAGAGAGTGGGATCGTAGTTTCAGTACTTCAAAGGCTTCCGTAGATGAAGAGATTCCCTTGGTAGTACTTATTAATAACCGCTCGGCTTCGGCTTCCGAAATCGTTTGTGGTTCTATTCAAGACTATGATCGAGGCGTGTTGTTAGGGCAACGCTCTTATGGCAAAGGATTAGTCCAAAACCACCGAGACATCGGCTACAACGCAAAAGTGAAACTAACCACTGCTAAATACTACATTCCAAGTGGTCGCTGCATACAAGCAGTCGAGTACGAAAATGGAGAACCTGTTGACATCTCGGAGGATAAAAGAACCCCTTTCAACACCATCAATAATGGTCGAGTGGTGTACGATGGTGGTGGTGTGAAACCTGATTTGGTGATTGATAAAGATGGTAGTTCTAATATCTTGAAAACTTTGCAGCGCGCGCACATTGTCTTTGATTATGTCACAAAGTACTGTCAAGGAAAAAGCGAAATGGCGGCGGTAGAAGACCTGTATTTTAAGGACTTTGATGACTTTGTTGCCTACGTCGGCGAGCGTAATTTCGATTACGACACCAAAACGGAGGGATTACTCAAAAAACTAGAAGAGCAAGCTGTGGAAGATGGCTATCAAATAAAAGCAGAACTAGAGGCTGCACGTATGAATATTTTGGCGACCAAACGCGCGGAATTGCTGAAATATAAAGAACCGATTATAGATATGATCGAAAAAGAAATCGCAGGTAGGTATTATTATCAGCGTGGAAAAGTAAAAATCGGATTGCGCAATGATGAGGAAGTGCAACAGGCGATCGTGGTGCTAAATGATGAAGAAAAATATAGTAGCTTGCTGAAAAATTAAGGCTGTTTTACAATCGTTTTTGATTGATGGAGTACGCTGTTTAGGTGCAAATACAACTTCAAGCTCAAAAGGATAAAATTATTGGGCTTGGGTTCAACTTTTGAAGCTGTAACTGATATGAATAGCGTACTCTACTAATATTTAGTATCAAATTAAAATGCTCACAATCGTTCCTTCGCCTTCTTTGGATTGCAACTCTAAGCTTCCTTTGTGCATTCTAAGAATTTGACGCGATAGACTCAAGCCAATACCCGAACCATGCTCCTTGGTGGTAAAGAAAGGAACAAAAATCTGTTCTAATTTATCCTCCGAAATTCCCTCTCCATTGTCTATAATCTGGATGCAGAGTTTATTGTTTTCTGCACCAAATAGGTTGGCAGTAATTTTTGGTACTTCTACTGATTTCACGGCGTCTATTGCATTTTTAATCAGGTTGATGAGTACTTGCTCCAGCAGATGCGGATCACCTTTGAAAGCGAGCTGATTCGATTGTGTGATTTTTTCAAACTGAACCTTATGTTTTTCAAGATCGAAGCGCATAAGGGTTTCTATTTCCTCTATGAGTTGCACGGCGTCTAATATCTGAAAATTGGGCGGTGGAATACGCGTCAAAGTGCGATAAGTTTCCGTAAAATCCAGCAAGCCTTCGCTTCGTCTTTCAATGACCGCAATCGACTTTTTGATTTGTTCCAATTGTTTTCCCTCCACATTTTCCTGCTGCCCCAGCATGCCGTTGATCGTCGAACTCAAAGAACTGATGGGCGCCACGGAGTTCATAATTTCGTGGGTCAAAATACGGATCAATTTTTGCCAAGCCATCAGTTCTTGCGCCTCTAGTTCTGTTTGTATATCTTGAAAAGAAATTAAACGATAAGGCTCTTTTTGCATCATCAAATCCACTGCTTGTATGGAGAGTTGCAGCAGATTGTTTTGCAGATTGATTTTCAGGAGTTCTCGACTACCCGATTCCATATTTTTGACCGTTTCCCAGAGTTGTTCGTCTATTTTTCTCAGCGATTTTAGATTGATGAGATAGGATTTCTTTAAGATTTTTTGAAGAGATTTATTCATCAAGATGACTTCCCCATTGCCATCCACACAAAGCAATCCGATGTCCACGTGCTCCACCAAAGTTTGCAAGAACTGGTGATTGGCTTCTTTTTCGGCACGGATGTCTTGAAACTTTCTATTGACTAGGTTGAAGCCTTCATAAACGGCATCATAATTGCCACCCGTTCTAGCAGAAGTTGTATTGGTCGTGAAATCATTGTATTTGACAGAAGCAAAAAAATTGGCTAAATCTCGATTGGTCTGGTTGAGGTATTGAATCAAATTGCTCACTGCGATCGCCAATAAAATACCGACGAAAAGCGCCAATAAGAAATTTTTGTAAATAATGCCAGACACCACGCCGCCCACCAACAGCAAGAGGACAAGTACGCGAAGAATGATGTTGGCTTGGAAATTTTGTAGCATTTAATTGAGTTTACGTTCTTTTATTTCCATACAAAAATATTCATCATTGCCAGAGAAAGGGAAAAATTCTTGCTTTTTCTCAAAAATCATTAGTATTTCGGAAAAAAACGTCCCACTTGACTTTGATAGATACGATAATCTTCGCCATACACGCCTAGCAGTCGCTCTTCTTCGTATCGTGATTTGAAGAAAAATAGCAAGTATAGCAAGGCAGTGACGATAAATTGTGAAAGCGCGCTCGTGTAGCAACTCCAAGCAAGAAAGAAAAGTAAAATTCCGCTGTAAATAGGATGCCTTATCCAGCGATATAAACCATCCGTCTTGAGACTTGCACCCGTTTTTGGACTAGGGAAAGGCGTAAGAGCATCGGAGAGTTGGAAAAGGGCAAGCAGGATCATCAGAACACCCAAGATGCTGAATATTAGACCAAAGATTCGAAGAAGTTTTGGAAAACGGAAGTGATGAAGATCGGGCGCGAAAATGAACAGCAGAAAGAGGCATAACTGGAGGCTAACGAACAAATAATCTTGTTTTGTTTTTTTCATTTTTGCAATCACTGAGGAGCAGAAATTAAGGGCTTTTTGGACATGTTTATTTGAACAGTAAAAGCAGTTGACACTTTAGAGACGGAAAGATAAGTGAATGAATTCACTTTGAGCCTTATTTTTCATAGCACTTAATAAAAAAACTCCTACAACTTGACCTTTCAAGTTATAGGAGCGACTAACATACTATGAGAAAACTACACGCCTCAAATATAGGGGCATAGCGCCCAGCACGAAAGTCCACTTTAGGTAGAGGATAAAGGCCTTAATTATAAGGTACGCAGGGCTTAGTGTTTGGTGAACGGTAGCTTATTCAAATCCACGTTACCACCTGTGAGGATAAGACCCACTTTTCGTTGAGAAAAAGGTGCGGGGTGCTTCAAAATAGCCGCCAAAGGGACGGCACAAGAAGGCTCAATAATGATTTTCATGCGTTCCCAGATCAAGCGCATCGCATCCGCAATTTCTATTTCATTGACGAGTATAATTTCTTCCAAATGCTTTTGAATAATTCCAAAAGTTTTGTCGCTCAAATTGGTTTTTAATCCATCTGCAATAGTATCTGTACTACTATTTTTTTCTAGTTGTCCGCTTTGCAAAGAGCGATAGGCGTCGTTGACCATTTCTGGTTCTGCCCCGTAAACTTTTGTCATCGGCGAAAAATATTTTGCGGAAAGTGCCGTCCCGCTCATCAGTCCACCGCCGCCCACTGGCGCAATGATAACATCCAAAATAGGGCAATCCTCAAAGACTTCTTTGGCGCAAGTGGCTTGTCCTGCAATGACACCATAATCATCGTAAGGGTGAATAAAAGTTGCTCCCGTTTCGGCTACAATTTCTGCCAAAGTCGCTTCTCTAGCAGCTTGAGTAGGCGCACAAAAAGTGATTGATGCCCCATAGCCCGCCACTGCTTTTTTCTTGACTTCGGGCGAATTGTCTGGCATGACGATGTAAGCTTTTGTGCCTAGATTTTTGGCAGTCAAAGCAACGGCTTGTGCATGGTTGCCAGAAGAATGCGTGGCTAGTCCTCGTCCGATTTCTGTTTCCGAAAGACTCAGGGCAGCACTCGCTGCGCCGCGCATTTTAAATGCGCCTATTTTTTGAAAGTTTTCACATTTGAAATAGAGGTCTGCGCCTGCTATTTCATTAATACTCTGGCAAGTCAAGATAGGCGTTCGGTGGATATAAGGTGCAATGGCTTCGTGCACTTTTTGGACGTCCGCAATACTGGGAATGCTTGTTAGTTTCTGAAGCGGAGAAGTTGCTATTTGTATCATGATTCATTTGCTATTTGTTCGGCAATAATTTCCCAATGTCCTTCCAATTTTTTGAGTTGTTCGTCATTTCCTAATACAATAAAGCTAGAACCCAACAAAAGCGAAGTGTCGGGCGAAGGATTAACGACGTAGCGGCTATTGGGAGATTTATAACCGATCACATTGCAACCCGTTTTTTCTCTAATTTGTAGTTCTTTTATCGTTTTACATTGACAGACAAGGGGTACATCTTCAAACTGAACTTCTTCAAAACCAATATCTGATTCGTACTCACTGGTCACAAAGGAGAAAAATTCTACTGCGCCAGGTTTTGTCACCAAAGCAGACATATAAAAACCACCAATTTGCTCTGGCATGATCGTATGATTTGCTCCTGCGAGTTTCAATTTCTTTTGTGTTTTCGGATTAGAAGCCCGACTGATAATGTTGATGTCTGGATTGAGTTCGCGTGTGGTCAAAACGGTGAATACATTATCCGTATCGTCGGGTAGTGCAGCGATAAGTGTCTTTGCTTTTTTTACACCTGCACGCAATAAAACTTCATCTTGTGAGGCATCGCCTTGCACGAAAAACAAAGCAGCACTTTTTTTCTTCACGTACTCTATTTGTTCCTCCGAAATATCAATAATGACAAAGGGAATTTTGGCTTGTGTGAAATTATCGCCTATTTCCTCCCCATATTTTCCATAGCCGCATATAATAACATGCTCTTCTAATGCTTCAATTCGATTATTCATAAGCCTAATCTGCATTTTTTTAAAAAGTTCTCCTTCAATTACATAATCCGTAAAGGCATAGAGCGCGTAAGCAATCACACCAATATTGAACAAGATAAGAACGGATGTAAATAATCTGCCGATATTACTTAAAGGTTCTACTTCTGCGAAACCTACTGTGGAAATGGTGATGACTGTCATATAAATGGCGTCGATAAGGCTATAGTCTTCGATCAAGATATACCCAAAGATGCCCACAGCAAGAGAAAGTCCAAACAAAGTCAAAGCCCTGCGAAGCGTTGATGTTGTTCTAGCACCAATTTTACTAAAAAGAAATCGACGAAAGGCTCGTAAGATGGATGGCTTCATTTAAGACGTTTAAATGTATTTCTTTTGGGGTGAAAGATCAGTAAGGAATGGGATATAAGAGCTTGTTTGGATTTTGATCTTTGTGTTGAAAACGAGCTATTTTTTCGTTAATCAAGGTAAAAAATGGGAGCTTATCTAGATAATTGACCACTTTTTTAACGCTGAGTGACGGAAAAAGAGCCGTTTGCAGACCGATTATTAATTTCCAAACAAGCTCTAAATAAATTTACAAATTTTGGGTAAGTGTACATTATAAGGAATGATGAAATAATAAATTCAGATTCTAGCGCTAGAGATTTTGTTTCCATTTTGTTCTTCAAAAAGCGCGTGTAGCCTAGCTACATAAGGTTTTTTAAGTTCAAAATGGGAGCAAAAGATCAGTTCCAAGAATCGGAGGTTATTGTTTTTTCATTCCTAAGTTGGTTGAGCGCAAAAAAGCCGCTCAAAAAGTTTTTTGATAAAAAATCGGCTATTCTCGCGCGACTTCCCAAATCGCTTCTAGTAGTTTTCCGTCGGAGTAATCGCTCGTCAATTGCCAGAACATGATGCCACCCAACTGCTGTTCCACTGCATATTGAGCCTTTTGATGAACGGAAATCGTATCATCGAAAGTAGCAAATTCCTTTAATTCAGCGTTGTACATGTAAGGGGCTTGAGCAAGGGTATCTCTATAGGTAACAAAGCCCCTTTCTAGTGAAAGTGCGTCCGAAAAACGGTGATGTGGAATGGAAGACTTGAATTTACCCGATTGGTACAAACCTTGATTGACATTTTCTACATTTTCCCAAACACGCGCATAGAAAGCTGCACCAATTACGATTTTTTCTCTAGGAACGCCCAATCGGAGCAGATAGCTAAGTCCATGATCGGTAGATGCTTTTTGGTATTTTGTGGAGTAAAGCGGCGTATGATGACCCGTGACGGTACTGTAGCCACTCACCAAATCATAGCTCATCAAATTGACGTAATTGACCAAGGGCATCACTTTTTCCCATTCAATCGAATGATCGAAATAGCGATCAAAACCGCCTGCCGCAAAACTCAAAACGGCTTTTTTCCCCAGCTTTTTGCGTAAAGTCTCGACCAATAAAGTGAAGTTCTGTTTATCGGCTGCTTGATAGGCATGTCCTGGAAAGCCTTCAATGCCTGGATACTCCCAGTCCAGATCAATGCCATCTGCATTATACACTTTCATTAATTTTTTGACAGATTTGGAGAAGATCACACGTCCCTCTTGACTTGAAAAAACATCAGAACAAGTTTTGCATCCTCCCCAGCCGCCTAGCGAAAGCAATACTTTCAAGTGTGGATAATCTTTTTTCAAGTCCACCAAATTACGAATCGCGATACTGTCTTTGGCATCGTCCACCGCTAATTCTTGTCCCTTCAAATGACAAAAACTGTAAATGACGTGCGTCATCTGATTCCAATTGTAGCGCTCCAAATCTTGCCCATTGCCTGCGTAATAAGCAATTACTGCAAAGTCAGCTTTTGCTTTCTCTTGCTGGAAGGAAAAAAAGAAAAGCAGCAAAAAAAGAACTGCGATCATTAAAAGTGGCTTTTTTGAAATTTCGTAAATGCTTTTTGAAGTCGCTAATAGAGAATGATTCATAAGTATAATGATTGATAGGTGAGCAAACAATGTAACGAGAAAAAAGGATAAATTACAGTGTTGATTTACATTTTTAGTTTCAAGAAAAGAAGTGCTTCTTTACAACTTAAGCGTAAATTAGGCGAATCCGCCAAAAGACAATAAAAAAGAGATATTCTTGGTTATTGCAAAAAACATTCTTCGCCGATCACGCATTTCTTTTATTGTGTTTCGTCCTACAATTGAAGTCCAATGAATATTATCGACAGCGGAAAATACGTCAATCCATTAACTGATTTTGGGTTTAAAAAACTTTTTGGTACAGAACCTAACAAAAATCTATTGATTGATTTTTTAAATCAAATATTACCTAGCGATAAAAAGGTAGAAGATTTAAGTTATTCCACCAATGATAAACTTGGTAAAACAAAAGTAGATCGAAAAGCAGTCTTTGATCTTTACTGCATTGGCTTCAATGGAGAGCGATTCATTGTAGAGATGCAAAAAGCAAAGCAAAATTGGTTTAAAGACCGTAGTGTGTTTTATTCTTCTTTTCCGATCCAAGAGCAAGCTAAAAAAGGAGATTGGAACTTTAAGCTAGAACCAGTTTATTTAATCGGTGTATTGGATTTTATTTTTGATGATCACAAAGAAGAAGAAGCACTACATCACGTCATCGAACTAAAAAATCAAAGAGGAGAGGTTTTTTACGATAAGCTAAAATTTATTTATTTAGAACTTCCGAAATTTAAAAAGAGGGAGAAAGATTTAGAGACACGATATGAAAAATGGCTGTTCGTTCTTCGCCATTTATCAGAACTCCAAAAACGCCCTGAACAACTTCAAGAGAAAATATTCACTCAATTATTCGAATCAGCAGAAATCGCGAAATTTAGTCCAGAGGAAAGAGAAGCTTACGAGGAAAGTCTTAAACATTATAGAGATATTAAAAATGTAGTTGATACATCTAGGGAAGAAGGTAGGGAAGAAGCTATTGACGAAAATGTTCAGAATGGAATAAAAAAAGGCTACTCAGATCAGGTTATTGCGGACATTACTGGACGTACTATTGAGGAAGTAAAAGAAATAAGAAAACGCTTAGAAAAAGAAGCACGAGAAGAGTAAACGGGTGCATTTCAAAGTGTAGTAACCTAGATTTACCAAATTCTAAAAATTTAACAAATCACCTCTCTGGATTTGCTAAATCTCAAACATTTAGTAAATCTGCACTACCAAAGCGACACTTTGAGAACCTATCTTCTTCTGGAGGATGCATCCGAATAAATTATCAATCAAGAAAAATACATGGACCATATTAAAATCCTTTGGGCAGATGATGAAATTGATCTATTGAAGCCCCAATTGATGTTTTTAGAGAAGAAAGGCTACGATGTCATCACCGTGACCAACGGACATGATGCTCTAGAGGAATGCGAAGAGAACAATGATATTGATGTTGTTTTTTTGGACGAAAGTATGCCAGGTATTACGGGGCTGGAAACGCTGGAGCAGATCAAGTCCAAGAATCCGCATTTACCCGTCGTGATGATTACCAAAAATGAAGCGGAAGATGTGATGGAAGAAGCGATTGGCTCGCAAATTAGCGATTATCTGATTAAGCCCGTCAATCCCAATCAGATATTATTGACGCTCAAGAAAATTATCGACAACAAACGCTTAGTGCGTGAGAAAACCTCCATGAATTACCAGCAAGAATTTCGGCAGATTTCTATGCAAATCAATAGCGGCTTGGACTTTGAGGAATGGGTAGAAATTTATCGCGAAATCATCAATTGGGAATTGCGGATTGACAACTCCCAATCGGTGGGTATGGCGGATATTCTTTCCATGCAAAAGAGTGAAGCCAATGCCGAATTTTCGCGCTACGTCAATAAAAACTACGTCGATTGGGTGCAAGGCAACAAAGAGGCTCCTGTCATGTCTAATACCTTGATGCGCAGCAAAGTACTGACGAAACTAGACAATGATCGTCCAACGATTATGCTATTGCTAGATAACCTCCGCTACGATCAGTGGAAGATGTTAGAGCCGATTATCACGGAGCTTTATCGAGTGGAAGAAGAGGATTATTTTTATAGCATTTTACCGACTTCCACCCAATACAGCAGAAACGCCATTTTTGCGGGTTTGATGCCTTCCGAAATTGAAGAATATTATCCAGATTGGTGGAAAAACGACAATGAAAAAGGTGGAAAAAACCTGCACGAATACGACTTACTAGCAAGTCAAATCGATCGTTTGGTGCGGCGCGAAATTTCCTTTGACTACACCAAAGTAACCAATGTCAACAATGCCAAAAGCATGCTAGACAATATTTATAATTATATGAATAATGACTTGACGGTCATCGTCTATAACTTCATAGATATGTTGTCGCATGCCAGGACAGAAATGGAGGTTTTGAAGGAATTGGCGGGCGACGAAAAAGCCTATCGCTCTTTGACGCGCTCTTGGTTTGTGCATTCTCCGATTTGGGAAGCCCTACAAAAAGCAGCAGAAAAAGGCGCGCAATTAATCGTCACGACCGATCATGGGACGATTCGGGTGAATACACCCTCTAGAGTCGTCGGAGATCGCGAAACGACTACGAATTTGCGCTATAAAGTCGGGAGAAATCTACAATACGAGCGCAGAGATGTCCTAGAAGTAAGAAAACCAGAGAAAGCATTGTTGCCTCGCCCTAATGTAAGCTCTACTTTCATCTTTGCCAAAGAAGATAAATTTTTCTTATATCCCAATAATTACAATCATTACAACAACTATTACAGAAATACTTTTCAGCATGGAGGTATTTCTTTGGAGGAAATGATTTGTCCTGTTATTCGACTGAGTGCAAAATAATTAGTCAGTGGTCAAAAAAATAGATACTTTGATGTAGAAGTCTTTATATTTGTAGCATTGTCAAAATATCTATTTATTGGTTCTCTGAATTTTTTTGAGGAATTATCAAAATCGACCTAATTTCTTTTAGTGAAAAAAGTGCCAAAAAGGCGTTAAAAACAAAATACTGTATGAGCCAAAACAAGGTGCTAAACAGAGCTGAAGCTTGGCGCAGCCCG
>JBCCRX010000230.1:0-10831 GCA_039201015.1 Bacteroidota bacterium
ACATCCTTCCTCCAGCATGATATTATCTTTCCTACCCAACCTAATTACGCTCTCCAATTTGGCAATGGGCTGCTTGGCGGTCAAATTTTTATTTGAACAAAAACCTTTGGTGGCGGTGCTTTGCGTTGCGATAGGAATGCTCGCTGATTTTTTAGACGGCGCAGTGGCGCGTTTACTGAAGGTCTCTTCTGAATTGGGTAAGCAACTGGATTCTTTGGCGGATATGGTTTCTTTCGGATTAGTACCAGGCGTTATTTTGTATTATCTGTTATCACAAAATACCAATTTTGGCATACTAGGATTCACAGTCACGCTTTTTTCTGCCCTTCGTTTAGGAAAATTCAATTTGGATACGCGCCAAAGCGATAGTTTTATTGGTCTGCCTACGCCTGCTTGCACTATTTTCATCGTCGGTCTGCTCTTGCTGTTTGAGTTGAATCGCTTTGGCATCGCGCATTGGATTGCGCAACCCGCGCTGCTTGTTTTGGTCATCCTTTTGCTCTCTTATCTTCTCATCGCGGAACTACCTCTTTTTAGCCTAAAGTTTAAATCCTTGCATTGGAAAGGCAATGAAATTCGCTTTATTTTTGTGGCTGTTGCTTTATTACTACTTTTGTCACTGCAAGAATTAGGGCTGGTGCTGACAATTATTCTTTATGTGCTAATTTCTATCCTTAGCAATCGGAATTTGTAGGTAGCTTCTCGCTGTTACAATAAATACAGTGTACTGTAAGTTTTTTGCATTTTAAACAAGGAGAGTTTGAGGGAGAAAAGGGTTTTTTTAAGAAAACCCCTTTTCTCCCTCAACCCATATTTGCCGCCGTCGAAGATGGCGGCAGAGGTGTTTTCTGAAGCTCGAAAATCTACGATTTTCTCGCTTCTCAAAATTAAAAAAACTAAGTCTTACATGTTCTTAAGTGTCCTTAATGTTTCAGAAAACACCCTACTTTGTAGTTTAGTCGTTACAAAATAGTACATTGAATCTCATAAGAAAACGCTACTAGCTACTAAATACAGGTTTCTAAAGTTCATCCTGACTTAAAAGTTAAAATCAATACATGAAATTCAGAGCAGAAATAGACATCATGCCACACGCTGAATTGCTTGATCCTCAAGGCAAAACGGTGCTCAAAAACATGAAGAACATCAATGTGGAAGGCGTTCAAGAGGTACGAATTGGCAAACACATCAGTATGACTTTTGAGGCAAAAAACAAAGCAGCGGCTAAAAACCTAACTAAAAAGACTTGCGAAAAACTACTCGCTAATTTGATTATGGAAAGGTATGAATTTGAACTGTTTCCTGTAGCGGAAGAAGAACAAGAAAACAACACGGAACTAGAAGAATCGGCAGAAGATCAGGAACAAGTCGAGGTAGAAGATCACCAGCAAACAGAGGAATAATTCACATACTCAATTGCAAAACATACTTCTTATAAACTACAAAAAAATTGGTAAAAAAGGCTCTACATGATTTCACATAGAAAGGCAGCCAAATTTATCAAATTCTCTTTTTCAGTAGTTCGCATAAAAATTAAAAAAGAAATTTATACTTTATTCGGTGTAAAGAAGGGCAAATTCGTTTTCAGCGATTTTGGTGATTTGTTTAACTGGTAATATGGTGATGTTGTGCTTACCAAATCACCAAAAATGGAAATGCACTTTTTTATCCCACACTCAGTATAATATACTGATGATTAATCTTTGTGTTTTTTGTTTCTTTTGTGGTTCAAAAATTGCACGAACTATTGCGTAAAATCAAATTAATGGAAAATGGCTATGTAAAAACAGAACATCCCCAAGCGGCTTTGGCAGCAATCACCTTCTATCATCCCAAACACAATTCCCTCCCTAGTCATTTGCTATCTGACTTAACCGAAGCGATAAAAGAGGCAGGACAGCAAGAAGCAATCCAAGTCATTGTAATAAAAAGTGCGGGTAATCGTACCTTTTGCGCAGGCGCGAGTTTCGATGAATTGCTTGCCATTCAAGACTTAGAAGCGGGCAAAAAATTCTTTTCGGGCTTTGCCAATGTCATCAATGCCTGTCGAACTTGCCCCAAACTCATCATTGGTCGAGTGCAAGGAAAAGCAGTGGGTGGTGGAGTAGGCATAGCAGCAGCCGTTGATTATTGCTTAGCGACCAAATACGCTGCTGTAAAACTCAGCGAACTCAATATTGGTATTGGTCCTTTTGTCATTGAGCCTGCCGTGAAACGCAAAATTGGCTTGTCTGCCTTTAGTCAATTGGCGATCAATGCCAATACGTTCCAATCGGCAGCATGGGCAAAAGATAAAGGCTTGTACGTCAATATTTTAGAAGATACCGAGCAATTGGATGAAGCCGTAGATCATTTGACGAACTACTTACTTTCTACCAATCCTGAAGCGCAAAGACTAATGAAGAAAACTTTTTGGAAAGGCACCGATCACTGGTCAGATTTACTTTATGAAAGAGCCGCCATGAGTGGCAAATTGGTGCTATCGGATTATACAAAGAAGGCTTTGCGTAAAATACCGATCTAAATAGATTTGCTAAATTTCAAAAATTTAGTAAATCTGTATTACATACAAACAATATTGAACCCAGTGAAACTAAACCAAACCGAACAATATAAAATGAGCAAAAGACAACAAGCCTATCCGCACGTACTTCCCGAAATTGAAGATTGGTCGATTTACAAAATGCACCAAGACCGGAAGGCTTTTGTGGAGGAAATTGATGAACATGTTTTTGAAAAATTGCTGGAAAAACACGGCAATAACATTGACGAGCTGATTGCCAAAACACTTTATCTGGAGCGCATTCGGATGAAGCGCGAACCTTGGAAAGTCGATCCTGCGGACGAACGAGCATTTTGGAAGCAGATCGGAAAGGATTTAATCAAAAAGTCATTGGATCGGGAGGATTCTGTAGCAAGTTCTACCAATGAACGCTTGCTTAAAAGCATCATTCATCGCTACTCCGAAGAAATCGTTGGGACCTTCAATAAAGGTACTTTTCTTTTTGCACGCCGTTTCTTGACCAATTTCTTCTCGCGTATGCTCAATACGGTACAAGGACGTTTTTGGAGCATGCGCTACCGATTGCAAGATCGCTTACAGGCACATGGCGAAGTAGAGCATGTCCGTAATTTAATGAAAAAAGGCACAGTTGTTGTCGTGCCTACCCATTTCAGCAATTTAGATTCTATTTTGATTGGTTATGTGCTGGACGGCATTGCTGGTTTGCCTGCTTTCACTTATGGCGCAGGCCTCAATTTACTCAACTCAGGTATCGTCGCTTATTTCATCAATCGCTTGGGTGCTTATCGGGTCGATCGCCGAAAGAAAAATCCGATTTATCTGGAAACCCTCAAATCCATGTCCATGCTCTCCACCAAACGAGGCGTTAATTCTATTTTCTTTCCAGGTGGCACACGCTCGCGCTCGGGTGCTTTGGAAACCAAGCTAAAGTTAGGCTTGATCGGAACTATTATAGAAGCGCAAAGAGCCAACTTACAGGAAGGAAAGAATGAAAAAATATTCGTTGTACCTGTGGTATTGAGTTATCACTTTGTACTAGAGGGAAAGTATTTGATTGAGCAGCATCTACGCCAAACCGGTAAAGAATTCTATTTACGTGCAAAAGATAAGTCCAATAGCATTCGACGATTTTTATTTTTTGCCAATCGTTTGTTTTCCACTTCCAATGACATCATTGTCGCTTTTGGAAAACCCATGGATGTAGTCGGTAATTTCGTAGATGAAGAAGGAAATAGCATCGGAAATAATGGGCAGAAAGTTGATATAGATGACTATTTCATGCCATACGAAGGCGATAAAATCAACGCAGATTATCAGCGAGAATCTGTTTATACTAGAAATCTGGGAGACCGAATTTTAGAGCGTTTTTTTGCTGATAGTGTTGTGCTTTCCAGTCATTTAGTCGCCTTTGCGGCTTTCAATTTATTGCGCTACGAAAACACTTCTACGGATTTATATGGTCTATTGCGACTGCCCAATGAAGACATTATTTTTTCTCGACAAAAAATCGAAAATATCCTTCAACAACTTCAGTCCAGTCTCTTCCAAATGCGCGACAATGATCAGATCAAACTTTCTGAAATCCTCACAAAAGACATCTCTAGCATCTTGAAAGACGGCATCAGACGATTGGGAAGCTATCATGCCGATCAGCCTTTAAAAATCAATAAAAAAGGCGAAATCATTAGTCAAAGCTTCCCTTTGTTATATTTCTATCACAATCGCTTGGAGCATTATGGACTGGCTGAACGAATTGACTGGAAGGCTGTTTTTGGAGAACATAGACAAGCGGTAGAATTGTGAAAGGACTACTACATTGCGTGTAGAGAAAAAAGTGCATTTTAGTTTTGGTGATTTGGTAATTCGGTGATTTGGTGAACGCTTGATCGTCAGAGGGTGCGTCTCAAAATATCGCCTTTGATGATGAGCACCTGCCCATTTCCATTCAGGCAAATTTCTAAAGTGCTTGTCATCTGCTCCAATTATTGTCTAGATAACAGTCATTTTGAAAATGACCGTTATCGTGCTTGCGATATTTTGAGCACTTGTCTGCTTCAGGCTGATGCACCCTCACCAGATCACCAAATAAACAAATCACCAAAACTGCTAGTATGCCCTTTGTACTTCTTTATCTCAGATCAAGTTTCAATTTGAACAAACACTCAAAGCATGATAGCAATACAAGACCAGCAAGAAAAAGTAGAAAACAAGCAGCTAAAAAATGACCTTTTCCTGCGAGCAGCCAGAGGAGAACAAGTAGAACGTCCGCCCGTTTGGTTGATGCGACAAGCGGGAAGAACGCTACCAGGCTATCGCAAGATGCGCGCAAAGCTATCGGGTTTCAAAGAATTGGTGAAAACGCCAGAACGCGTGGTAGAGGCAAGCATAGAACCCATTGATCTACTGGGCGTGGATGCAGCGATTATTTTTTCGGATATTCTAGTCATTCCTGAGTCCATGGGCTTGCCTTATGAAATGATTGAAAAAAAAGGACCACTTTTTCCAAGGACCATACAATCCACTGATGATGTGACACAACTCCAAACGGGACAAGTCGCTGCCGATCAACTCAACTATGTCTATGATTCGGTTCGTTTGATGAAAAAAGAACTAAACAATCGAGTGCCATTGATTGGTTTTGCAGGTGCGCCTTGGACAATTTTTGCTTATATGGTCGAAGGCTCGGGCAGCAAAACCTTCTCCAAAGCCAAACGCCTACTTTATCAATCTCCTGAACTTTCGCATGCCCTGCTCTCCAAAATCACAGATGCCACCATTGCTTATTTGAAAAGAAAAATAGCCGCTGGCGTTGATTTGGTACAAATTTTCGATTCTTGGGCAGGTATTTTGACACCAGACACTTTCCAAACTTTTGCATTGCCTTATCTCGAAAAAATAGCAAATGCCCTTCCAGAAGTTCCCGTCACGATTTTTGCAAAAGGTGCTTGGTTTTCTATGGAAGAGATCGGTAAAATAGATTGTCAAGTAATCGGCGTAGATTGGAATACCACATCGCAGCAGGCCAGAAATTGGGTAGGGAAAGATAAAGTTCTACAAGGCAATCTCGATCCTTGCCAACTTTATGCTTCTACTCAAGAAATTGAAAAAGCAACGGTGGAGATGATAGCACAATTTGGCGGCAAGCACATCGCCAATCTAGGGCATGGCGTCTATCCTGATACACCTTTCGATTCGATTAAGTGCTTTGTAGATACCGTGAAAGGCTATGCTTATCAATGAATGATATGAAGCTTTGGCTATTAGTGGTTGGCGTCTAGTTCAAATGGTGCGGTTAATCCCCAAAGCAGCAAAGCCGCCACCACAGAGCAAGAGAAAGAAGATATTCAACCTCTCAACCTCTCAACCTCTCAACCTCTAAATAAAATGTTTCAAGCGAATAACTTCTTGCTTCGTTAGGTGGCGAAATTTTCCCCTCGGTAAATCTTTTTTCGTCAGGCTAGCATAATAAGTTCGATCTAGACGTTTCACGCTGTAGCCGAAATGCTCAAAAAGTCGCCGCACGATCCGATTACGGCCAATATGTATTTTGATGCCGACTTCTTTTTGATTGTCATTGAGGTAGTGCGCCGCATCCACGGGTGCTAGTCCGTCTTCCAATTCCAAACCTTTTTTGATCTGCTCCAAATGTTCAGGTAATACTTCCCGATCTAAAGTTACTTGATAATACTTCTGAATTTTATGGCTAGGATGCGCCAATTTCTGTGCTAAATCTCCGTCATTGGTCAGCAATAACAGACCAAGTGTATTTCGATCCAATCTCCCGACGGGATAAATGCGTTCTTCTACATGATTTTTGACAATATCATAAACTGTTTTTCGTCCTTTCTCGTCTTTTAGGCTCGTGATCGTATTTTTGGGTTTATTCAATAAAACATAGATTTTTTTTTCTTGTTTTTGCAGCACTTTCCCTTTGTACTCCACACGGTCCTCTTCTTGCACCAAATACCAAGGTGTCAGTAAGATCGCTCCATTTACTGTCACCTTTCCTGCCTTCACCAAATTACCTGCCTCTCGCCTGGAGCAGACACCGCAATGCGCAATGAATTTATTGAGGCGAATGCCCGCTTCCGACTTAGGCTGTTCTTTTTCATTTGTCATATAAATAGATGTGTTCTTTTTCAAAGTAAGAAGACTTCGTACAGCCCTAAAATGTATTTAAGCAAAGAATCAATAAAATCGAGACTTCGTACACGCCTAATTTTTAATGCCATATTCTATTTACTCCATGGCATGTCAAAGTTTTGACCAGACAATTTTTTTCCTAAATTATGAAGTCCGTCGATGAAGCGAATCGTACCCGAGCGAGAGCGCATGATGATGCTTTGAGTGCTCACTATATCCCTAGATTGGAAGCGAACACCTTGCAAGAAATTGCCCGTTGTGATGCCCGTAGCAGCAAAAAAAGTATTGTCGCAAGCCACCAATTCATCCATCGTCAATACTTCTTCCAGATTGGTTTCCTCCTCTTCCAGTCGTTTGCGCTCTTTGAAACTTTGCGGAGCGCGCATACACTGAATCTCTCCGTCCATAGCCCTAGCCGCACAAGCTGTGATGATGGCTTCGGGCGTTCCTCCAACACCAAACAGGGCATCAATATCTGTATTGGGGAGCATGGCAGAAACACTCCCCGCTACATCTCCGTGTGCAGTGAGCAGTATCCTCACACCGCATTCTCGCAGTTCTTCAATTAAAGCACTATGGCGTGGACGATCCAATACAAAAACTGTCAGACCCCTTACATTTTTATCCAAAGCATGGGCGATGTTCTTGATGTTTTCGGTCGGACTTTTTGTAATATCAATTGAGCCCCTTGCTTCTTTTGGTACAACGATTTTATTCATATAAAAGGAGCTTCCCGGCGTAAGCATACTGCCTTTTTCCGATAAAGCCAAAGTCGCAATCGAATTGGGCTGTCCTTTTGCCAAAAGCGTCGTTCCTTCCACTGGATCAACCGCTATATCCACTTCTGGTCCTTCGCCTGTTCCCACTTTTTCACCATTGAAGAGCATAGGAGCTTCGTCCTTTTCCCCTTCTCCAATGACGATAGTGCCGTCAATATTAATGGTACTGAGATAGTGTCGCATGGCGTCCACAGCTGCGCCATCTCCACCTTCTTTATTACCTTTTCCTACAAAAAAAGAGGAAGAAATAGCTGCCAGTTCCGTTACGCGAACCATTTCTAAAGCCAAATCGCGAAATGCCATAGGTTTGTGTTTATTTTCTTGAAAATTATTTTTACAGCGTCCCTAGATAGGTTTTTAAAATCATATTCCAAATGCCTAATATCTCTGGTAAATTCGTTCGTGGACGTTTATCTACGTAGAAAAAGCGGTTTTTGTACACCAAAAAATGCCATTCCACTCCGTCCGTTGCGCAACCGTGGATGACCTTTATATCTTGTCCTTCTTTTTGATTAAATAAATCTGCTGCATACATCTGCGCTGCGCACTGCGCAATGCCCCATTCCATATCTTCGTCTTTCGATTCCGCCAAAGAAATAATGGGTGCATCCATGTAAAGCTTGGGTGGATGTAGAGAAAAGAAAAAATCACACGCTCCTGACAGATCTTGGTCTGAATCTATGTCTAGAGCCTCTCCAGAAAAAAACGAAATACGGTCGGTGTATTGATCCGCTACTTCCATTAGGATAGGTGATACGATTCGTTCGGCTTTTGATTTCTCATTAATCAAGGGTGTATTGTGCGCCTTACGAATCGTTTCTTTCAACCATGCACTTGGTTCGACAGGAGTCGGTGCATCGAATAAATCCACCAATTGCATATCCAAATCGAATCTTTTGATAACGGTTCTAATCTTTTTAAAATTACTGTAACCCATACAATCAGCTTTTTAAACAAAAGACAATGTACCAATAAAAAATAAGAATTCAAAGTAAATAAAAAGACAACTGGAAGGTAAATAATCTTACCTTTATGCTTCAATTTTTTGAAAAAAAATCAATATTTTCCGAGCAATAAAACACACATTTTATGTCAGCACACTATGATTTTGGAATGATTGGACTGGGCGTCATGGGACGTAATTTTTTACTCAATGTAGCCGATAATGGCTTTGCAGCAGTAGGTTTGGACAAGGATGATGAAAAGGCGCGTCTTTTGGAAGAAGAAGGAAGAGCAGGTGGTAAAACGATAAAAGGAGCAACGGAAACGCAGGAATTTGTGGCGGCATTAGCAAAGCCTCGAAAAATTATGATGCTCGTGCCAGCAGGAAAAATAGTGGATATTGTCATTGAAGATTTATTGCCACACCTGGAAGCAGGCGACTTGGTAATAGACGGTGGGAACTCATTCTACACGGATACCGATCGCAGGGAACAATATTTAAAAGAAAAAGGAATTCACTTTCTAGGGGTCGGTGTATCGGGTGGCGCAAAGGGTGCGCGCTTTGGACCAAGCATCATGCCTGGAGGAAAAGAAGCAGCTTACGAGATCGTTCGTCCTGTGCTAGAAGCCGTTTCTGCTAAGGTAAAAGGAGAACCCTGTGTTGCCTATTTAGGTAAAAGTTCTTCTGGAAACTATGTCAAAATGGTACACAATGGCATCGAATATGCTTTGATGCAATTGCTAGCAGAGTCTTATGATTTGTTGAAAAGAATAGGCGGGCTGTCGAACGAAGAATTGCACGAAACCTATGCAAAGTGGAATAAAGGAAGACTACAATCTTTTTTAGTCGAAATCACGGCAGCCATTTTTAAACAGGCAGACGATGTGAAGGAAGGCGATTTGATAGACGCTATTTTGGATAAAGCCAAGCAAAAAGGAACGGGTAAATGGACTTCCCAAAATGGAATGGATTTAGGCATTCCTGTACCGAGTATTGATTCGGCAGTTTCGATGCGCGGATTGTCTTCTTTAAAAACAGAACGAATAGCAGCAGCAGAATTTTTAGACATCAAAATGGATACGACGAAAGTAGATCAAGCGAAGTTCGTAGCGCAAGTAGAAGCTGCGCTTTATTTTGCCTTCATTGTCACTTACGCACAGGGCATGAGCTTGTTGGCAGCTGCTTCTGAGGAGTACGATTATGAATTAAATATGGAAGAGATTGCTAAAATTTGGCGCGGTGGCTGCATCATTCGTGCGGAATTGCTAGAATTGATGCGACAAGCCTACGCTGCCGATCCAAAACTTAAAAACTTATTGGTAGCAGATTCGTTCAAATCTACTTTGCAGACCACGCATACCGCTACACGAGACGTTCTAAAGATAGGTATAGAAAGCGGTATTCCACTACTCACTTTCGGAAGTGCTTTGGGCTATTTCGACGCCTATCGTTCTGCTCGTTTGCCTTTGAATTTAGTGCAAGCACAACGAGATTATTTTGGTTCGCATACTTATGAAAGAATAGACCAAGCAGGTAGCTTTCATACTGAGTGGTAGTTTACAATAGTTTTGATTTATTGTCCTGATAACTTGGTACACTGTAAACTAAGTTTCTTTATATTTTAAATAGGGGAGTTTGAGGGAGAAAAAAGGGTTTTAGAAAAATCCTTTTTTCTCCCTCACCCCTTTTTCGCCGCCGTCTTCGACGGCGGCAGATAGGTTTTTTGAAGCTCGAAATTCTAAGGAATTTCTCGCTTTTCAAAATTAAAACAAACTCAATTTACACCGTACTTGGGTTTCGCTAGTTCAAAAGCAATTGATAATCAAAAGATTATAGAACAAGATAGTGAAAGTGCTTACTAGTGGACACTTCAATATCGGAGCATAAGAAATGTCATTTTTTATGCAAATATTAGAAATACACCCAAATTTCGAGCATCAAAATGCCATTTCTGTGCTTTCAATTTGAAAATATCCAGTAGCGTATAAAAGTGCAACTATTTGAATATCAAATTTTTGTACTCTCTGTGTCCTTTGTGGTTCAAAAATTGTACACAATATTATGATAAATAATTAATTCGCCTAATACTAACGTTTCGCTGAAATTGATTTTGAAAAAATACATTTACAGTAGAAACCATATACGTCATTGAAATTTTTCTGCGAAAAATTTCAATGACACCTTTGGACAGAGAGAAAAAATCAAAATTGAAAATTTTGATTTTTTCTCTCTGTCCGAAAGTCCCTCTTTTTGAATTTAAAATTAGCGAAACGTAAGTAAGTAAGCGGACACGGTAAGGCGGACACAGTTCGGCTCGGCGCGCAGAGGAGGTTTGGAGGGCAGACAAAATATAAAAATCGGTAAAACACCAAGGGAAATTTTTTCTGGCCACAAAGAACAACACCGGGCAGCGAGCGCAGCAGACCGGCTGCTGCCCCGGTG
>JBCCRX010000231.1:0-10820 GCA_039201015.1 Bacteroidota bacterium
AATTAAAATAAACTTAGTTTACTTTAATTTAGAGAAGCGAGAAATTCCTCAGAATTTCGAGCTTCATAAAGCCTATCTGCCGCCGTCGAAGACGGCGGAGAAAAAGGGGTGAAGGAGAAAAAAGGGTTTTTCTAAAACCCTTTTTTCTCCCTCAAACTCCCCTGTTAAAATGCAAAGAAACTTAGTTTACAGTGTACTCATTACCGTGTAAACTAAGTTTTTGTTAATTTTGAGAAGCGAGAAATTCCTTAGAATTTCGAGCTTCAAAAAACCTATCTACCGCCGTCTTCGACGGCGGCAAAGAAGGGTGAGGGAGAAAAAAGGGTTTTTTTAAAACCCTTTTTTCTCCCTCAAACTCCCCTGTTAAAATGCAAAGAAACTTAGTTTACATTGTACTTATTGATGTTGCAGAGAATTAGCGTTTACTAATTTTGTGTTCCTTAGCGAACCATTATCTACAAGATATGCAAAGAATACTTTTTAATTTTCAAATTGCTATGGAAGCCGTTTTCGCTAATCGGCTACGTGCGATATTGACTGCACTGGGTATCATTTTTGGGGTGTCGGCGGTGATTGCCATGTTGGCGATTGGTATGGGTGCAAAGCAATCCATTCTGGAACAAATGAAGCTCATCGGTACCAATAATATTGTTATTCAAGGCATCGTACCAGAAGAAGAAGCGAGTGAAGAAAACAGTGAAGATGGAAAACGATCTTGGTCGCCTGGTTTAACCTTAGAAGACGTAATTGCTATTGAGCGCACTTTGCCCAATTTAGAGCAAGTCAATCCCGAAATCATTCTCCCCACAACGGCTATTCAAGCAGGTAAACTCCAAAAGCTGAAATGTATCGGAACGACCAATGCTTTTTTTGAACTAAATAGTCTGGCTACTGCTCAAGGGCATCTCTTTCATCCAGTGCACATCGAAAAAGGAGAAAGTGTTTGTATCATCGGGAAATCGGTGCAAACTAAATTCTTTCCAGAAGGAGACCCCATTGGACAAAAAATAAAATGTGGAAATACTTGGTTGCGTGTCATCGGCGTATTAGATCGAAGAATTGCGAGCAATGACAACCTAGAAAGCTTGGGTATAAGAGACTACAATTCAGATGTTTATATTCCTGTCACGACTGCTTTGTTGCGTTTTAAAGATCGCGCGAAAGTGAGCAAGGAAGACTTGAAAAAGCGAAGAAATAGCAACGCATCTGTAAAGGAAGAAAACTACCATCAACTGGATCGCTTGACCCTGCGCGTGACGGATTCTAAATACTTGCAAGCTTCTGCAGATGTGGTGGCGCGTATTTTGAAAAGACGACATCGCAACATTCTTGACTACGAGATACAAGTGCCAGAATTACTACTTCAGCAACAACAAAAAACCCAAGACACCTTCAATTTTGTTCTCGCGATCATAGCGGGTATTTCTCTGCTCGTTGGAGGAATTGGTATTATGAATATCATGCTTGCTTCGGTGCTGGAGCGCATCAAGGAAATCGGTGTGCGCCGCTCGCTTGGTGCCAATCAAAAAGACATCATCTATCAGTTTCTGTTTGAAGCCATCTTTATCAGTTTGATTGGTGGTTTGTTGGGCGTTGTTCTGGGTGTTGTGGCGGCCAATGTTGTTGCTTCTTATGCAGAAATACCTACCGTCATCACCGTTTGGTCAATTATCTTGTCCTTTGGCGTAGCGGCTTCTATTGGCTTGCTGTTTGGCATTTTTCCAGCACGAAAAGCGGCGCAACAAGACCCCATTAAGGCTTTGCGAAGCGAATGAGGAACTTATTGTTTGTCTGTTACTAAACATTCATTTTTCCAGACAGCAAATACAATAAAATACCACTTCTGAATGACCACAGTATCGTTCTGATCCAATTACTTTGCACCAATCTTTGGTGAGCTTTGATATCAAAGCCATTGGACAACTTTCCGTGCAGAGGCACCTGAATGAAAAAGGTGGATGCCCAAATCAGTAGTAGCAAAATCAATGCCGCTATCAAATATTTTAATGAAAAAGGCGAAGGATATAGTACCAACAAGCCAGCCGTGCCCAACTCCAATAGCATCATTGGCAAGACTACCCAAGAAATGCTCTGCGTATGTCGTGCCTCGTAATTGACAAAAAGATCGTATCCGACGCCGTCCATCAAAGGATAATGCACTATTTGTACCATCCAGATAAGTCCCGTCATAAATATGGTGGCAAAAAAATGAATCAGAAAGAGATGTTGCATGCTTTGTTTTGATCCTCTATTGGTTTGGAGTAGTTCAGTAATTCGTTACCGTACACTTTTACTAAAATTCGATCAAAGACTTTTGAAGTTTGGTGTCGAGCCAAAGAAGACCGCTCAAAACAGTCCAAATCTTTGTATAAAATTAAACTTCAAAAGGCTAAAATTCCGTTTTCAAAAAAGTGTACGGTAACAAACTCCGTAAATGCGTTCAATGCCAATTTACGATGATCTCCGATGAAAATCAGAAGCACCCGATACACGTTTGTTTACAATTTTAGGATTGCCAAATAGGTAAACATCGCTTGCACCAGAAGCTTGTATGTCCAACTCGTCTTGTACGTGAATATACGAATCAGAACCGCCAGAAGTGCGCACCTTTGCTTTCTGAACGATAAGTTCTTTGCCCTCAAAATCACTGCCGCCACTGCAAGACAGTTCAATTTTCTTGGCTGCTCCTATTAACTTTGCATCCGATCCGCCACTGGTTTCACATTTTAGATAATCGACATCTAAATTCAACGAAATATCACTACCGCCACTGGATTTGATGTACAATTCGTCTAATTTGATGGTTCCCTTCGAAAATACATCCGAACCACCAGAAGAACTCAAAGCTTCCAGAGCAGTGACCGTCACATAAATATTCATTTCTTTTGCATTTCTTACCGATTTGCTCACATAAGCCCTCATGCGATCTCCACTGACTTCCGTTTCTATTAGATCCAAAATATTCTCATCGGCTTCCACAATGACTTCTTGTCGGCTACCCATACGAATATAGACATTTAAGCCGTCTTCCACACTGATTTCGTCGAAGCTAGCTACATTTCTGGTCTCCTTTTTGACATTGCCATTGCCCCTTGTTCCCCATTGTGCTTGCAAGATAGTCTGGCAAAGTAGAATAAATAAACCAGTGAAAAATACGATAAAAAATTGCTGACTTTTCATGTTCTTTATTTTAATTCAAATATTTATGACAAAAAGTACTTTTTGCCTGTAAATACAATAATATCAATTTTCTTTCTTATCCAAAAGACAAGTCCAATCAAAGAATGTTGCTTGGCTTCCCTTTCTTCTTAAAAAAGTATTCCCACAAAAAGTACGTCCCAATCAAGCTGTATTCCAATGCAACAACCCACAAATTTTCTTGGTAAGTGGCATAGCTATAATTAATATAGGTCAAGAAAATCAATCCTGACCACAAAATAGGATAGCGAAAAGCGGTGAAACAGCAGAGCACCAAAGGTAAACTCACGTACCAAGGATGCACCGTTGTAGTGAAAGAAAGATACATAGAAATCGCAAACAGCATCAATAAGGGTAAATCTTTGATTCGTTTACTGCTATGGAAAAAACTCAATGCTAAAATGCTCAAAAACGTAGCAAAAGCTAGTGCTGGTCCAAGCTTAGCAATCAAATTGAAACCTTTCAACTGAAATCCCACCCAACGTGCTACGTAATATATGCTTGCATTGAATTCAAATTTTTGAAAATACAGATTCAAGCTTTCTCCAAAGTTTTGTACAAATACACCACTGAGGAGTGGGACAAAAAGAAGCAAAGTGAGCATTCCAATAATAGAAAAATAAACAAGACTTTTCCACCATCCCAATCGCTTGATGAAGAGCGGCAAAAAAAGCAGTGGCAAAAGCTTGGAAGCAATAGAAAGCGCGAATGTCGAAGCAGATAAGATAAAGTATAGATTTGCCTTTTTTCGCTCCTGATTATTTTGGTTTTCAGACAAAGAAACACTGTTTGGATACATTTCTTTTTTTGTAGTCATTGAAGATAAATCAGAAGAACTTAGACTGGATTCGCGTTGGCTGCATCTCCATTTCATTTCTGATTTTAACAAAAAAAATAGCGACAGCAGTAGAAAGAAAATCATGGCACCCTCAAAATGTAAATTCCCTGTGATCTCAATAACAATCAGCGGATTGAGTGCATAAATCAAAGCCTTTGTTCTATCAATACCAAACTGAGGTAATAGCTTGATTAATAAATAGATATTTCCGCATTCAAAAGCAAAAAGAAAGGTTTTCATCACGAAACTACTGCCCCAAATGCTTTCGGGAAAAAGCCAAGTCGCAACAAAAAATGTAAGCTGTGCAATGGGTGGATAAATGGTGTAGTAGTTGGGGGAATTGAGTTGCTCGAAAAGTGCTGGCGTGATGCCTTTCGGAAAGCTTGCTTGTTCTATATAATAAGCGGGAAGTTGGGCAAAAGGATTGATGCCATTTTGAAGCAATCGACCGTCCCAAATGAAGCGATAAATATCATCAGAGAGCGTCGGAATCGCAAATAGCAGCGAAAATCGCAATAGCATGGCCAAAGCGATCCACCAATAGAATCGTTTGGCTTTAAAATAGGCTTTAGGTAGATATATGATCCAAAGATATATCCCAAAAAAGCCAGCAAAAACGGGCAGCATCTGCCAAAAAGCAACTTGTTGCGCAGCATATCCGAAGTAGAGCGTGCAGACGAATAAAACTAGAGCAAAAATACTGTAATGCAGCTTAAAATTTTCTTTCAAAAGGGACATTTTCACAGGGAGTTTCCATCCATTCAATGGTGTGTTTATAAATTTTTAGTCCCCAAAATAGAAAATTAAAAAGGAAAGTATTTGAGTGATGCACCTGGTATTTCCCCTTACTAGATGATCTAGGTAGGTTGAGTTTAAACAAAAACAAAAACCTCCGAACTTTACCAACGCTCAGAGGTCTTCAATATTTGGAATTAGCTCAATGCACTTGTACGCCCAACTCCGTACTAAAACCCAACAACGGACAAACCAATATTAATGGGTCTTAATTGAGGTCCTTGGTTTTCCCTAAACAAATCTTGTAAGGAATATTGTGCGTAAAAACTGATAGGTCCTAGCCCGATTCTGCCTTCCAAACCATAGCGCACCTTATTCAAATTGAAATCGTCTCTGGTCTTTTCCACATCGCCGCTAGAATCCTTTATCTTTTGCCTGGATGCAATCAAAACACCACCATAAATGCCTCCGCTGACAAAGAAATCATCTCCTCTACCTGGCGTGAGGGTCAGGAGCAAGGGTACTTCCAAAAAAGTAGTTCTCAACTTATTCTTTCTCAAATCACCTTCTATCGGCAAAGTAGTAAATTCAGTAGCATCTTCCACAATTTTAAAATCATTGGAAAATTTATAGCCCATCCAAGAAATACCAATACCGTATTCGAAAAAAGCAGTGCTTTTGACGATTGGTAGTCGATGACGGAAAATATGCCAATTGAAATTGATGGAGCCACCGTAGAGCAAATCAAATTCATCTAATTCGGCAGGAATTTCAAAACCGCCGTCGTGTAAATAAGTGCTCAGTCCAATATCCAGCATACCAAATCTCAAACGATTGCCACTTGAGCGTATATTAATATCCCAATCATCGTCGTCATCTCCCCAATCGCTGTCCCAATCATCCTCCTCGTCCTCTGTATCCTTATCAACAGTGATTTCTACTTTAGAAGTATCTTGTTCTACTTCTACCTGTGAAAAAGCAGGCATTGCGAAAAACAGGGCAGCAAGGGTAGATAGTACAGAAATTAATTTTATGTTTTTCATACTTGTAATTATTTTAAAAGCGCTTAACTCGACTCTAGCCATTAGCTGTTAGCACTTAGCTGCTAAGTACTTCTTAACCAAGCGTTTCGATTTATTAACAGTCGGTCTTTTCGGAAGATCGTAGCAAAATACCAATTTGATTTTGATTCGCCAATCAGCTAAAGGCTAAAGTCCAGCTTACCTAATTAGAACATTTCATTGCCTAAGCAATTCATTCATCACTCAAATAAGTGGGAACAAAAGCATCCAGCGTCGCATCTTCGAAGGGCAATCTTCCTATAAAATTCTTGATGCGATCAAAATCAAGTATTCTACTTCTGTCTAGTTTTGCCATTCGTTGGGTATCAAAGTTAGGTTTAGGTAGAGGAGTGGATGCTAGTTGCGTAAAAGGTTTTTTAGGAAGTGGTGTGACTACATCAGTGCTAGCAGAAAACATGGAACTACCCATATTATCCACCATCGGTTGTTTTGGAATTTCCGCTTTCAGAAGTGGCAGTTGATTCTGCTTCGGCATTTCTTCGACTGCTAAATCAGACGGCAGGGATGGAAGATTTGGCATTAGGGTCGTATTAGAAACACGCTTGTCTTGAAGGCTTTGAGCAGGTTCTTGTTGTGAAATTACTGTTTTTACTAATTGCTCTTCTGGTGTATTTGCAGTTTCTTCTTCCAGTGCCACCTTCGTATTTACTTCCTCTTCTTGATCCAAAACAGGGGAGATATACTCCACATTTGCCACCGTATTTTCCTGTTCAAAATGGTAGGCAGAAAAATAACCTGCCGCAAAGCCAATTAGCAGAATAGCAACTGCTGCCGCCGCCGCAAATTTGTACCAAGCTCTAGCGCGCATCGGCACAATAACGGCTACTTCCTCTTTCTTCAAAAGGCGCTGCTTATTCTCGTAAACGATATTTTCATCTGCCTCAAAAGCGAATAAATTGGCTTTCAAAGCGACTAATTCTGCTTCAATGTCAGGATGCGCTCTCAAAAAAGCTTGCATGGCCCTCAACTCTTGAGCAGAAAGCGTTCCTTCTACATAATCAATTGCAAAAAATTCGTAATTGGACTTATTGATTAGCATAACAACTGTTTTAATTTTTTTGGTTTAGCGCGATTTTAAATAAAAAATGTTCTTCGTAGATTTATTCAACAGCAGCTTTCAAACTGCCTTATTTAAGCGGGTGATTTCTATTCTCAATTTTTTTCTTGCTCGGTAGATATAAACTTTTACTTGCGAAAGAGAAAGCTCCGTCATTTTTGCAATGTCCTCGTAACTGTAGCCTTCATAGTCGCGCATCAAAACCACTGAGCGTTGAACGGGACTTAATATTTCCAAACATTGGGACATAATGTCTTTGGCTTCCACTTGTTGCTCAAACTCGCCGCCTGCCCGCTCTGGCACATTTTCATAAGCGCGAACGAACTTCTTTCTGCGCACCAAATCTATCATGGAATTGTGTGCAATGGAAAAAGTGTAAGATTTTGCTTTTTCAAAAGCCACCACTTCTCGCTTCAGCCACAACTTCTCAAAAGTGAGTTGCATGATATCCTCCGCATCCTCCCGATTTGCTAGATTCTTCAACAAGAAACGGAAGACCGCATCGGAGTAAAGTTGTACGCAATTGTTGTAATCCTGTGTGGTCATAGGTTGCTTAATAGAAACTCAAAAAAGCTTTGACACCAACTCCAAAATGTGAATTTCTTATGGACGTTGAAAGCTGTTTTGATGTCATCTCAATGAAAGTAATTTCCTTCTTTTCAAAAATTCGGCGATAGAACGAATGAGCATTCTAAAAAGTTACAGCTTGGATTATTCTATTGAACGATAATTTTTTGTAATGCATAAAATAGTAGATTACAAGTATCTTGTCTATACGTGACTTAGTTTCAGATTTTGCTGGCATCGAGCCAACCATAGTCAGTTCTTCTGCCAAGGAATAGCTCCTGCTCTTTGAATGTGCTTTTGTAAAGCCGCTCGCAGGTTCTGAAAATCTTTATTGTCTGCTGAATTGAGCGGATTTTGTTCTAGCATATCTTCCTCAATATTGAAAAATTGGATAGGTTCATAAGCAGAATTCTGTAGAATTTTATATTCGCCATACCGAGCAGCATAATAGGCTTGTCCGCCGTAAAAATTTCCTTCTCTTCTTACCCAAAAGAGGTAGCGGTCTTCTACTGTTTGCGTTTTTCCTAGTAGAGTTGGCAATAAACTAATTCCATCCACCATTGGAGGTACTTCCTTTTCTGCTAACTCACAAAAAGTCGGTAATATATCCATCAACATTCCAACTTCATTGGAAGTGCTAGCCTCAGGGATTTGCCCTTTCCAACTCGCAAAAAACGGAACGCGAATCCCCCCTTCGTACATCTGCTGCTTGCTCCCGCGTAGCGGATCGTTATTTTGTGCGAATCGCAGTGCACCTCCATTATCGGAAGTAAAAATGACCATGGTGTTTTCATCCAAACCACTTTGTTCTAATGTTTGCATTACTCTGCCTACATTAAAGTCAAGATGCTCAATGAAAGCAACGTTTTTAGCGCGTGCTTCGGAAAGTTGTGGTGCTCTTTTGTTCACTTTCTCTAGCCATTCTTCTGGCGGTTGAATCGGAAAATGAGGGGCGTTGTACGCCAGATAAAGAAAGAAGGGCTGGGATAGGTTGGCTCGTTCTTTTAGATAATCAATGGCCCAATCTGTAAAAATATCAGTGGCATGTCCTTCAGGATTGATCTCTTTTTCATTCTCTCGCATCCAGTTTTTTCCACCTCGCAGGTGAGTTCGATAATCGTCCATCATATCTCCTAGAAAGCCCTTGAAATGCTGAAATCCTCTGTGGTTGGGGATGTTGGGTTTTTCGTATCCCAAATGCCATTTACCCACCATAGCAGTATGATAGTCTGCCTCAGAAAGCAGTTGTGGTAGAGTGAGCACAGCTTCATCAAAATATCCCCAGCTATTGTCTTCGACTTGACGAATAACGCCTGGCACACCTACCATATCGGGATAGCGACCTGTCAAAAGCGCGGCTCTGCTCGGGGAGCAAACGGGACTGTTGGCGTAGAATTGAGTAAGGTTTATCCCACTCTCAGCGATCGCATCAATATTAGGTGTTCGTAAATCCTTTGCTCCTTGTACAGACAAATCACCATAGCCTAAATCATCTGTAAAAATGAGTAGAATATTCGGACGTTGATCTTTGGATGACTCAGTAGTAGAAGATATTTCGGACTGCTTTTCCACTTTTTGACACTGCACAAAGGATAAAAGGCAGCAAAGGGAAAATAAAGCAAGATTAGAATGGCGCATTTGCGTAGGTGTTTAAATCTTGTTTGGAAATTAACAATTAGTCTGCGCACACTTGAAGGCAATGAACTAAAAGATCAAAATCCAAACAAGCACTTAGAAAAAATATTCTGGCTGAATTTGCTTAAAAGACCTAAAAGATGGTACTTTGGTTGAGATGGCAGTTTGTTTCCAGACGTGGTGCGTGCCGTCATCAATGGCATCACGAGTATGTCTTGGGAAGAAGGCATCAATGCAATGGTGGCAAATGTGGGCGATTTGGTCATTTCCGTTTCGGGTATCGAACTGGCAGCGAAAGGGGAAGAAAATCTTTGGGCGTAACGCCCATATGATTTAGAAGATAAATGGGAGCTTCTGTAGATAACGCTGACCAAATGAAATCATTCAGAACGGACAATGACAAAAGTTACAAGACCTTGATACAACGAACGGGCGCGTAGTCCTGTTTGTCGCCTTGAGTGGTTCTCCACGAGAAAGTATTTTCTATCGCATACCGAAAATCGCCGTAATAAATCCTAAACCCTTGCACCCTAATATAATCACCACCGAAACCTTCTCTACTCACATTCAATAGCCGTTCTACTTCGTCGACTGGTCTTTCCAAAAATCTCAAATTATCAATATCTTGCTCGTTGGGTACGCGCCAACCAGCTGGACAGATATTGCACTGCTCTAATGCTAGGTAGTTATAGCCAATCATACCATTTTCTAGTATCCGATAATGGCTAGTGTCTATGAGCGTATTGTCAGAGCAAGTAGTCGCCGCTAAGTTTTCTGTCATCCAAAGTTGATTGCCCAAACGTATGGTCGAATAGATGTTTCCTTCTATATCCTCCAAACCGTCTATGGAGATAAAAGTAAAGGTCTTGTAGATCACGTTATTCCTGATGATACTCAATTTTATCTCGTATTGCCCCATCGTATCATAAATGTGGATAGGATTGTGCGAAGTGGAAGTGAGGTCATCGCCAAATTCCCAAAGAAAGTCTCCTTCTTGCTCAAAATTGGTATCGAAATTTACGATGTGGCTTTCTATCTTGGCATCTATGGTTAAAGGTGTAGATTCGTGCCGATCTTCGTATTCGCAGTTGTAGCAAATGACTGCCATGATAAACAAGAAATAGATTATTCTTGCCCTGTAGGTGAAATCAGTGAATGTTTTCATTTGAAAGATTTTAGTTTGGAGAAAGTATTGGAAGCTTTTGCTCTAATTACTTACGATCAAAGCTTTGTATTGATAAAACGTGTACTTCCTTTTTGATATTCAATGTTTGACGGTGAAAGTCCACTTTTTCTTAAAAAAATGCACAAAAAACTAAAATTCAATTGCATTGCATTAAAATTATGCTGAACTTTAGGTGTATCTTTTGAAGGCTTTTGGGATTATATTAAAGAGATTTCTTTTTTCAAAATCCTATGCTTAAATGGAAAAGTCCAGATACATACGTATGGAGCTTTTCTATTAATAATGCGAATAACGGGTGTGATTTTATCATTGATTTAGAGAAGATTTGCTAAATTTTGAAAATTTAGTAAATCTAAATACCTGATTATCAATACTCAGAATCTTTTTGCCCGTCATTCGCATTAATAGAATTAAAATACGCTGATTATAACGGAATGCGGTGATTAGTAAATGCTGCAATAGCGTCTCATTAAGTGTTGAAATTCCATATACTTCGCTGCTGACGCAGCGAAGGGAACTTCA
>JBCCRX010000232.1:0-10815 GCA_039201015.1 Bacteroidota bacterium
AAATTAGTATATAGCTTGATTTCACAAATTTAATTATATCAAAGATACATAAAACACGTCAAAACAGAGTTAACTTATTGATTATCAGATATTTAATTTTTTGTAAAAATCGTGCTTCAAAAATTAAAACATACTCTAAGTACTTGCACCTATTTGTTTAAATTGTTTATAATGAACACTTTACACAAGTTTATTGCCTTAATAATTAGGTGGAAGTACTTAATGTGTTCACCAAATTGATGATTAAAAATCATTCCAAAGCATCCGCAATCCTTAGCTGAACACGCCGATTCATCGCCCGGTTTTCGGGATTATTATTCTCTAAAATGGGTTCTTTTTCGCCTTTGAAAGAAAGATCATATTCAATCTTGCGCTGTCTTTGAATGTAGGTATTGACCCGTTCTGCTCTTCTTTTGGAAAGACCAATATTATAAGCGTCCGAGCCTTTTGTATCGGTGTGTCCAATGACTTGGGCAAAGTAATTTCGGTGAGGTACTAGAAGCTGAAGGATACTATCTAGTTTAGCTTGTTGTGTTGCTTTCAAATGGTCTTTATCAAAATCAAAATAGATCAAAATCGTCGTATCCAGCGTGGGTACGAAATCTTTTTCGCTCGTGATGGTTTCCGTTTTTTCTTCTACAGCCACACCTTCAGGACAAGGCGGCTCCACTTCAAAGAAAAGCTCATTGGGCGTATTGTTTTCAATAATAAAAGTCTTTCTGATGACGGATTGATCGGCAAATAATTTGAAACGTTGGATGTAATTGCCTTTCACAAATGGCATCGAAAAAGCATATTCTCCCGTGAGCGCATTGGAGCGAGCTTTCGCAATGAGCTCGTTATTGTCTAAGTTGTAGAGTTCTACGCTCGATTGGCTTTCTCGTCCGTCGCAATCGCGTACGATGCCATTAATCAAAAGCGTAGGCTGCGGTTTGATTGTTTCTAAAGCATTGCCTAAGCTAGCATAGTAAATATCGCTATTCCGAACAAAATAAGCGTCTCGTCCTAAAGCACCAATGATGAAGCCGTAGTCGTTTTGTGTTGTATTGAAAGGTGCGCCAATATTGATGATACCGCTACAGCTATTGTCATCATTCAAGCTCGCTTTGAAAATATCCAAGCCGCCCGCTCCGCCGTAGCCATCCGAGCCAAAATAGATCGTTCGGTTGTCGCCCGCAATGAAAATGGAGCGTTCGTCTTTGGGCGTACTGATGCCCAATCGTTTGGGATAAGACCAGCGATTGCGCTCATTTTTCCGACTGATGTACAAATCCAAATTACCATCATAATCCACGCCCGCTGCTACGATAAAAATGCGTCCGTTGGGGGAAATGGACATGCCATCGGTGGCGTACTGATCGTAATAAAACATGCTATCTCTAAAAAACTGATTGATGCCATCGCCCAAACCAATTGGGTTTTGCCATTTTTCGCCGTACAACTCAGCGCGATAATAAGGACCGCCCGTTTGCCACCAAGCCGAGTTCCAACTTTGAAAATAGACCGTCTGTCCGTCGGGTGAAATATTGGGTTCATCTTCTCCATGTGAAGTATTGATGCCCGCTGGTAAATATTTGGGAGCTTGCCAAGTCGTATCTTGCTTTTTGCTATACCAAATATCGCCATCGTATTCCTGCTTACCTCTAAATTCCACTTTATCTTTCTTCGACCAGACTGCACCACCTCTTCCCGACATGAAATACAGGTATTTGCCATTGGGAGTCACGGAGACATTCACATCCCGAAAATCAGAATTGAGATTTTTGAGTGGATAGATTTTGATTGCTTCCTGAACGGGCAATCCAGAAGTATCTATTTGAGCGTACATCAGGAAAGGAAAAAGGAAAAAGAGTGTAAAGAGCGTCCGAAAGAAGACCAATTTCATCTGTTTATTTTTGTTCCTTTGCCTAACGCATCGCTGACTTTTGTTAGTACAACAATTCAAATAAATGCAACAGACACTACTGATTTTTATTAAGAATCCTGAACTAGGAAAAGCTAAAACACGGATTGCACAAGCGGTTGGTGACGAAAAAGCCCTACAAATCTATTTGGAATTATTGGCGCATACGCGAAAAGTGGCGAAAGCAGTGAATGCAAATCGGCATCTGTATTACAGCCGTTTTATAGACGAAAGTGACGAGTGGACGCGGCAGGATTTCCAGAAGTTCTTGCAATCGAAAGGTACGCTGGGAACGCGTATGGCACAAGCTTTCCAAACTGCCTTTCAGACTTCTGAAAAAGTGCTAATTATTGGTAGCGATTGCGCTAGTTTGAGTACTGAGATCGTGACTAAAGCTTTTGATGCTTTGGATCGACATGATTTTGTACTGGGTCCAGCCACCGATGGCGGTTATTATTTGCTGGGGATGAAAAAATTTCAGCCTAGTGTTTTTGAAGCTATTGCTTGGAGTACTGCCCAAGTTTTTCCAACCACAATCCAGCGAATAGAGGCACTAGAACAAAGCTATTTCCTACTGCCAGAACTTTCCGACATCGATCATTGGGAAGATTGGCTGAAATATGGCTGGAAAATCAGCTTCGCGCTCTCTTTTTCCGCTTCTTTAGCTTCACTCGCTTAGCACGTTGATGATAGAAGAAAGCTTGTTCTGAGGCAATCAAAACCTCAGCTTCGTCCGTGAAATCTATAGCTTCGTATTGTGTGACGGGCGACCAAAACCAGACTTTTTTTCGTTTGGGTGGCACCTCAAAAAACTGGCTACCCTGATAATCACGAAATGTGTACAGGCTTACTTTTACATTTGGGAAAATGTTCAAAAAGGCATTGATTTTATACGTCAGTAAGACCATCTCTTGACCATCTGGATGAATAGCAGCAGCAGTAACCACTCTCTTTTTCAAATAAATACTGTCCTGTAAGTCAAGTTGTTGTGCACCAGCTTGCGCTGCTAAGCGATAGTGTTTGGTGTAGTCATTGCCTACTTTCATTCTGTTTTTAGAAAATAAATGAAGACTATCTTGATGCCAAAAAAAGCCCTCCATGTCAAAGTTTTGTGCGGCTAAAGGCGGCGGAAAAGACTGTTGATCGGGATAGCTGTAAGTGATAGAATCAATACGCGCGGTCGGAAAATGGTAGATGTAGATTTTGAGGTCTTTGCGTTGATTTCTATTGTTTCCAAAGTCGCCAATGTAAAGATTGCCTTTGTCGTCATAAGTTAAATCTTCCCAATCTTTGTTCTGTATCGGTATAGCGATCGTATTTAGCAGTTCCCCTTTTCCATCAGTCAAATAAATTTCTGCTGCGTTGCCACTGTCGTTCAACCAATACAAGCTGTCGGGACTAGCGACATACAGCCCCGATGCTTCTAGCAGTTGATCGGGTAGTTTAAAGCATTTTTTTTGAGCGAAAGTAGTGTTTGAAGAAAGGAGAAAGACAGTAAGGAATAGTAAATTTAGGAGAATGCGAAGGAATTTTTTTGAATCCATAGCCGTATTTGATGTTGAGCAAAGGTAAGAAAGCAGGTGGAAAAGTTGCGTGGCCTCAGCTGTAATTTATTCATCCATGCACAAGGGGGCAGTAGGTATTACTTAATGATTTGTTAGCTCATTAAAAGTAAAATCCTTTTATTTGCTAACTCATATCTATTGAACACGTACTTGTTCTAGTAAACAATCGGCACTTTGTAATACCTACGGATTAACTGTCCGCGTAACATCAGTCACAACAACAAAACATGAAAGACAGCTACTACCACAAGGGACTTAGAAAAAAATTGGTGGCGACGATTCGCGCGAAGGGAATTGAAGAGGAAAAAGTCTTGCAGGCGATTGAAAGCATTCCGCGTCATTTTTTCCTAGACAATGCTTTTGCAGAACTGGCTTACGAAGATCGAGCCTTGCCCATCGGAAAAGGACAAACCATTTCCCAACCTTACACCGTCGCTTTTCAGACGGAATTATTAGGCATTCAAAAAGGAGATAAAGTACTAGAAATTGGTACAGGTTCTGGTTATCAAGCTTGTGTCTTGGCAGCTTTAGGGGCAAAAGTATATACCGTGGAACGGCAAGAATCGCTTTACTTAAAAACACAGCGACTCCTAGAAAAAATGGACGTTCCGCACATTCGGATGTATTTGGACGATGGACATTTAGGGCTAACCCAAAAAGCACCTTTCGATAAAATATTAGTCACCGCCGCCGCTGAAAAAATGCCCGAAACACTCAAAGAACAACTTACTATTGGCGGCGTTTTAGTCGTACCTGTAGGTATGGATACGCAGCAGATGTACAGGCTTGTACGCTTATCCGAAAGTGATTTTTATGCCCAAGTTTACGGCGATTTCCAATTTGTGCGTTTTGAGCGGGGAGTGAAACGAGAAAAATAAACAATAGCATTCATCAAATGGCAAAATTCAGAATGAATCACGCAAGACAAGGTAATGGCGGCATCGGTAGAATTCGTCCTTTAATTCTATTGATGATTGTGGGTTTTTTGTTTGTTGGCGTACGCCTATTTCCCACTTTCTTTGAACGCTTTTTTGAGTTGGACGAATCCGTTGTCTCTTTTCCAGATACGCAAGTAGAAGACTACGAAACAGCATCTCTTTTCTTTTTGCCTTCCTCTGAAAATACAAATATTATTCGCCACAAACACTACGCGCTTTCCTACAATGAAAAGCACGAAATTGCAGACTGGGTGGCTTATGAACTGACAAGGGAGCAACTCAATCAAAATCGGGTGCGACGCGAAGACAATTATCGACCCGATCCAAAGGTAAAAAGCAAGACTGCAACGACTTACGACTATAGAGGCTCTGGCTATGATCGAGGACACCTAGTGCCAGTTGGTGACCGAAAATTTTCCTTCGAGGCGATGGATGAAACTTTCTTTTTAAGCAATATTTCACCACAAGAACGCCACTTCAACGGTGGTATTTGGCGAGAACTAGAGGAGTTGGTACGCGACTGGGCAAGAAAATATCGGAAAGTATATGTCGTAGCTGGCCCGATTTTAAGCGAACAACCCAAAGACTACATTGGTAAGAATAAAGTCAGTGTACCTAGTGCTTTTTATAAAGTGATTTTGGATATTTCTGAACCTGAATTAAAAGCGATTGGCTTCCTCATTCCGAATGAACGCACAGATGAGCCCTTGCAAAAATTTGCCACTAGTATTGATGAGGTGGAGAAGCGCACGGACATTGATTTTTTCCCTGATTTGATGGAAGCGGATTTAGAAGAAAAACTGGAAAGTACCTTTAATAATCGCCTTTGGGAATACGATCAGAAAAAATACGAAACACGGGTGAGTGTTTGGAATATTAGGTGAGGGAAGTATTAAATCTCTTCCAAAACAAAGCCCCTTCCGTGTACATTTCGGATTCGTATGTTTTCATCACTACTCAGATATTTCCGCAATCGAAATATAAATACATCCATGCTCTTTCGATTGAACTCGTCATTATTGCCCCAAATTTCCTTTAAAGCTTTTTTGCGTTCCAATAGAGCGTTTTTATTGATACAAAGTAATTGTAATAAGTTGGCTTCACGCTCCGTCAAAAATTGTTTTTCTCCCTCTAATAGGAGTTCTTGTTGAGCAAAGTTGAACACGTATTTTCCAATCTGATAATTTGTAATTTTATCTGTGCTTTCTGTATTTTTTGAAGTCCGACTAATAATCGCTTGTATGCGTGCCAGCAGTAATTCTTCGTCTATAGGCTTCACAATATAGTCATCACAACCCAATCTAAACCCCTTTAGTTTGTCAACTTTCAAAGCCTTGGCTGTAAGAAAAATAAAGGGTAAATCGGGTTCTATTTTTCTTAGTGCCTTTGCTACTTCAAAGCCATCTTGCCGAGGTAGCATGATGTCCAATAAACAAATATCAAATCGCTCTTTTTCTAGCAATTGCAATCCTATTTCTCCACTGTTGGCTAAACTTACTTTGAAGTCATTCATGCTCAAATATTCCTTGAGAATATATCCAAAATTACGATTGTCTTCTATGACGAGGATACGATTCATGCGTAATTTTTTGTTGGTGTAGAAATTTTAGAAAAAATCAGCTCAAACATCGTTCCGACACCTTGTTCGCTTTCTACCTTAATCTGCGATTCGTGTGCATCCATAACTTGCTTCACATAGCTTAAACCAAGTCCAAAACCACTGTTTTGTAGAACGGCTTGCTTCTTGGAGCGATAAAAGCGACCAAAAATAAGTGCTTGTTCTGCTTCGCTCATACCGATTCCGTTGTCCTTGATTCTGACTACAAGATTGTCCGCCAAGTGCTGCGTTTCAATTTGGATATTTGGAACTCCATTGGTGTATTTAATGGCATTATCTATCAAATTATACAGTACATTGAAAAGGTGCATTTTATCCGCTAGAATTGTAGCATCTGCTGCCGAAAAATTCAATTGATATTGACCCTTGGCTGCTTGCATCACTAGTGCAAGGCTGCTGACGACGCGCCGAATAAGCCAATGAACATCCACGATGCTTTTATCCAATTCAAAATTATTAGAATCCAGTAAAGAAAGCTGCAAGACTTTGTCGATGTGGTTTTCTAGTCGCGTGCTTTCTTCTGCAATTAAGTTGATGTAGTTAGTTGCTCTTGAGTGCTTTTGAATAAGCCCGATTTTATGGAGGGTTTTGGTTGCTAAAGCAATACTTGCGATCGGTGTTTTGAATTCGTGGGTGAGGTGATTGATAAAGTCATTTTTCATCGCGCCTAGCTTTTTCTGCCTAACGATCGTGTATATCGTGTAGGCAAAAATAGCAATCAATAGTAGGCTGCAAAAAGCAGAAAGCAGAATGGGCTGGATGTTTTGGTAAAGGAATTGCTGTTGATTTGGAAAGTAGAGGTAGAGATAAAAATGGTGTTTTCCACCGTCGGCTAGATTTTCTTTCCAGCTAGGCTGTAATCCGACACCCATTTTTTTTCTGATCCCTTCTCGTAAGATAAGCTCGCCCTTATTGGCATCACTGAAATGCCGAAAAGTAATATGATCCAAAGAAACCAAAGCAAATTCGTATTCATATTCAATTTGATCCAATTTTTGCTTCACTAAGGCACTGAGTTCGAGTAAGAAGTCCTGTGCTTGCTCACTTTCTGGACGCAACAGAATCATATCTATATCATACTTTAATTCTAAATCATCTTCATACTCGTCATCTATCGACTTTAGTATCGGATACATCTGATTGGCATATTGCTCTTTTTGCAAGGAAAGCACATCGCGAAGCCAGTAAAACTGCGTGAAAAGCAATCCCAGTAAGGCAAAAGAAGCAAAAATGGACAGCAATAGAATTTGTCGATCTTTCATTTCTTCATTTGTAGTTGTTTATTGCTGATAAAGATAAGTCATTTTGTGGCTTATTTTTCCTTCATTAAGTTTTCATTAAGTGCTTTAAGTTTTCATTGTCAGACTTTAAGAAAGTGCTTTCCCACTCGGCTGCAAAAAGGATTAAAATTTGTGCTTGTAATGCCATTGAACCACCAATCCAAAATGGTCAAAGGATTCATTACTACTAAAAAAAATTAAAATATTATGAAATGTCAAGCACTAATGTTACTCCTTCTTTTCTCTTGTTTATCTCCTCTCTTTGCACAAGAAAAACTCAGCAAGCATGCCGTATTAGAAGACCTTCAACACTTAGAAAATCAGCTACAACGCATTTCTTCTTATCAAGGATTAAATGGATACAATTATCAAATAGATTTTGAGCGTTATCGAAATACTTTGTCATCGGATAGTATTGTGAAAACAGATTTCGGACTTTTTTTAAGTAAAAGCATTGGGAAAATTGGCGACCGGCACGCCTATGTTAAAAACTACAATCTAGCAGATGAAAAATTTATGCCTTTTATCATTGCACCCTTTGAAAACCAAGTGCTTGCTTTGCAGTACAACAGTGACCATAAATATTTTGACTATTTACACGCCAACTATCCATATCTGACAGCAATCAATGGGATGAAGCTCAAGCTAATTTTAGCCCAAATTTGTCCCGAAGCAATCTACGCACCCAAAGCTGCCTATCATGCTAGAGCCGTCAAACAATTGCGTCACTTAGAGGAAAGTTTTGCAATTATGAATCAGCCTCTACCGATGACTTGTACTTTCACTTTTAGTGGTGAAAAAGGCGATACAACGGTCGATATGTCCATTCTTTCTACAGCAAATAGGAAAGGAAGATGGAGCGATCAATTTGCCTATTTAGATGTCAGAGAAAGCGAGATGAACAATACTGCCAAAATTGCACCTTACTTCAAAGTAGATCAAGATGAAATCGCTTATCTAAGGATTCCAAAAATGCTTCATCCAGAAGATGCTCCCAATTATTATCAGCTTTTTCACGAGTTCATGCAAAATATTAGAGAAAGCAAGGCATTGATTATTGATGTGAGAGATAATGGAGGTGGAGGCCGAGAACTGATCCTAGAATTAGCAAAATATTTGGTACATCCCGATACGATTCAAGTTGTAAATATAGCTCAGCAAAGAAGCAATCATAACCTGAACGAAGACCAAAAAGAAGACATGAGGGCGCGTTTCCTGTATGAAATGGAAGCACTAGACACAGAAGAACAAGCCGTAGCAAAAGATTTTCTCTCAGACTTTCAACCTATGTATGATTTGCCTGAAAATCAATTTAGTAACTACTATTTCATGCTACTTAATGGCGAGAAGCTGAACGAAAATGGAGATAATTACTTTTACAATCAAACCGTATTTGTTTTGGCAAACGAGAGGAGTTTTAGTGCGGCTTCGATTTTGGTGAGTACACTCAAAAACTTACCGAATGTTCTCACCGCGGGCGTGACGACGGATGGTTCTAGTGGAAATAGTGAAAAATTCTACTTGCCAAATTCAAAGCTCAAAGTCAAAATAAGTACTATGGTATCTTTTCAGACCAACGGGCAAATTTTGGACGGTTTTGGCACAGCACCTGATATGGCACTAGAAAGAAGTTTGGAGCAAGTTTTGTGGAAAGAAGATAATCAATTGAAACAGTTGAAGGAGTTGATATTGACAAAACTGTAAATAGCTATTTAGTAAGTACTTCTACCTATTTGTTTAAGCTGTTTATTTGTTTAAATTGTTTATAATGAACACTTTACACAAGTTTATGTCCCAAATAATTAGGTAGAAGTACTTCAGTGGTCACGCAGATTTAGTTTTAAGATATGTCATATTTTGGTTTTTGAGAACAAGCTCATAATTGTTTAATAACCAGCTTCTTATCAAAGTCAAATATGACATATCTAGCATTCGATTAATTATGTCCAGGTATTTACTGGAGTTGATGCCTTGTAGTGATCGTTACTTAGCTCGACTTTAGCCAATAGCGTTTAGCTTACAGTGATTATATTTACTTACACTCAGTAAAAAGTGCGCGTGTAAGTCAATTTATCGTTACTGACTTGTAAGCACTTAGAGCATGTTTGGGGCAGAAATTCTGTCGAGGCTCAATTCGGTTAAGAATAATTTTGGAATTAGCCAATAAAATCCAAGTAGCAGAACTTTCTACGGATTTTTTCAAAATCCTTAGCCAATCGTCTGAAAAAATTGAACCATCCAACGAATAATATGGATGGCGCAGCCTCTTTACCTACTCTCCCGCGTTCCATTTGTACCAATCTATGATTCATCTGTTCAAATCGTCCATCATTCTTCCATTTTCATTCCTAATAATAATAAACAGCCTTGTAATCAGGATATTTACTATCCAAATTTCTCCATTGTGTACCTGTTCGGAAGAGCCAAAAAATGGCATCTAAAACCGTTCGTGAACTTAACGTACAAAGAACTTGCTCAGGAAATAAATCTTTTATAACTTACCATTGCGAAGCAGTCAATTCCTCGAATTGAATTTGCATAACTTATTTGTTTTTGTTTTACTCACAAGGTATGAAACCACTCTCGCTTTTCCTATATGACAACCTCCAAATATGCTCTTATGATACAAGCTAACAGCTAGTAGCAAAAGGCTAAAGTCCAGTTAAGTATAGCTTCAACTTTAATTCAATACAGAAATCTTTATTTTGTATCTTCTGTAGGTATATTATGCAAAGATTTTACTATCATTGTAAAGCAGGAAAGGCAGTGTGCTTTTTTTTGATTTAAAAATCAATTTCCATGACAGAGACAAAAGACATGACATTCAATGAAATCGCTACCATTCGGAATATTCTGGTAGGTAAGGAAATGGGCAACCTGGAAGGCGACCTTGCTATGCTTAAGAAGCAGTTATCTGCAGATTTAGACGAAATTAGAACGGCTATTGACAACATCAATAAAAAAATAGAACACGTCAAACAGCAAAGCGAAGAACGTTTTGATCAATTAGAGCAACTGCTGAATGCTTCGGATAAAAATAGGAGGGTAGAACTGGCCGACATTAAGCAAAAAAACCGACAAGAACTCTCCGACGCTTTTCTTCAATTGTCTAATATTTTTGTAGATCAAGAGACTCAATGAGGAACGAGCCATAAATAAATGTTTATTCTTGAAACTGGTATTTTTTTCTCAGTTTATGCTTCAAAAACCGCAATCCGCCTAAGGCGGGCATAAGGCTTTTTTAAGTGCAAACTGAGGAGGAAGGAGCGATCTCGAAGGTTGAATCTTTAGAAGATTCAAGCGAATAAACCGCTGGCGGACGGGATGCAGAACGAATCAAGAGTAGATAGTTATTTTTGACTCGTTCCTGAGTACACTGTAAACTAAGTTTGTTTTAATTTTGAGAAGCGAGAAATTCCTTAGAATTTCGAACTTCAAAAAACCTATCTGCCGCCGTCTTCGACGGCGGCGAAAAAGGGGTGAGGGAGAAAAAAGGGTTTTAGCAAAACCC
>JBCCRX010000233.1:0-10726 GCA_039201015.1 Bacteroidota bacterium
CGGGCTGCGCCAAGCTTCAGCTCTGATTAGCTCCTTGTTTTGGCTCATACAGTATTTTGTTTTTAACGCCTTTTTGGCACTTTTTTCACTAAAAGAAATTAGGTCGATTTTGATAATTCCTCAAAAAAATTCAGAGAACCTTATTTATTACTAGTCATAAGTTTTTAATAAAGAAAGCTAAAGCTGAATAAAGCTCCTGAAATCGCTCAACAAGAGCACAAAATCTTTGATTATGTATAAATTTTATTTCTACGCATTGATTTGTTTGATCTCAATCATTGCTTGTGAAAAAGAAACTTGTGAGCCTAGAGCAACAGGGAATAGAGATGAGGTACTTTCTATCCATGGAAAAGTGTTGAATTACTACACACAAAAAGGCGAAAAAGGTGTGAAAATTTCTATACTTGATCAAATTGGAGGTTCGTATATTCTGAAATGGGACAGTATAGGCCGCTCCAATCAGGAAGGATGTTTTTCTTTCTTCTACGAACGTGATGTTGAGGAGATAGAAGCTATTTTTGAGCGAGATCCCCCAAGAGATTACAGCAGAATTAAGCAGTCTATTAGAAGTAATGATCGCCGCTATTTTTACTTATTTACACAGCAGGAAGAAAATACACCCTTTGGACGCTGGAATTACAATACAGAACAAGAAATATCAATTTACGTCGTCCCAAACGCTCGACTAAATTTCAGCAATACTTCTTCTAGGCAGGAAGACTATGGCTTTAACTGGCGATTTTTGGACGAAAAGCTAGAAACTGGTTTGCCACGATTTTTTAGCTACAGCTTAAAATCTCAAAATAACTGGGAAGTGCCTGCATCTGGCGAGATTATTATTGAAGTCTATCGTTCAGAAGGTGCAGAGCAGTTTACAGTCTATCAAGACACTCTGCTGCTTGAACCACAAACTACTACTCAAATTATTTGGTAGAGCGCAGAAGGATAAGTCTTGGCTTACTATCCCAAAATAGGAGAGGTCATTTTTTCAAACCTCTCTATCTGATAAACTTGTAAATATGAAAAAAGTCATATTTGTGTTAGTCGCTATTGTATTGGGCTATCTGCTCTTTTTTCCTGTAAAAATTAAGCCAGTAGCTTGGTCGCCGCCTAAGACTGAGGGTTTTGTGGGCGCATTTGCTTCAAACAATAAATTGGCAGATATGGAAGTACATCACAGCACTTGTAAAGAATGTGAGAGTATATACGTGGATAAGACGGGAAAGATATACGGTTCTTCGGTGGATGGCGATATTTGGGAATATGATAATGAGCAGGAAGAGGGAAGGATATTAGCAAATACAGGTGGGCGTCCGTTGGGTTTGCAGAAAGATAGCTCAGGGAATTTGCTGGTCGTGGATAGCCATAAAGGGCTGATTGCCGTCGCACCAAATGGACAAATTACCAGCCTTTCCATTGCGTCAGATGATCGCTCCTTTCGCTTTGCAGATGACCTGGAAATTGCGGAAAATGGCATTGTTTACTTTTCGGATGCTTCCCACAAGTTTGACATAGAAAATTACAAGTTGGATTTACTGGAGCATCGCCCGAATGGTCGTTTGCTGGCTTATGATCCCAGTACGAAACAGACGGAGACCTTGCTAGATAATCTTTACTTTGCGAATGGAGTGGCGGTCAGTCACGAGCAGGACTTTGTACTGGTAAATGAAACGGGCAAATATCGCGTGACTCGTTATTGGTTAAAAGGAGAAAAGGCAGGAACGTCCGATGTACTAATTGATAATCTACCGGGCTTTCCCGACGGCATTAGTCAAGGTGAAAATGGTATCTTTTGGCTTGCGATCATTTCACCGAGAGACGCTACTTTGGATGCTCTGATGCCTTATCCTTTTGCTCGAAAAATGATTGCGCGCTTACCAGATTTTTTGAATCCTAAACCAAAAAATTATGCTTGTGTACTCGGTGTCAATCGGTATGGTAAAGTGGTATATAATTTGCAGGACCCGGCAGGAAAATTTGCGCAAATTTCTTGTGTTGTAGAGCAAAAGGAGAAGCTGTACTTTGGCTCTTTGGGAATGAATGGGATAGGGGTTTGGAAGGTAAATTGATAGATCTCAAGGCGAATGCAAGTAATTTTTCATCAATATGACAGATTCCTTGCTTGCATTGATTTTTTTAAAAATTAGGCTTGTAAGTACTTAGACAAAATTAATCTAGCTATTAAACTCGGCAGCATCGCGCTTATAGCGCTCGCGCCCTCGTGGTGGTCTTGGAGGGCAGACAAAATATACGATGTTTTAAAACAACATATTATATTTTGTCTGCCCTCCAAACCTCCTCTGCGCGCCGAGCCGAACTGTGTCCGCCTTACCGTGTCCGCCTTAGGCGTGAGGCGTGAGGCGATGGCGCGCTAAAACGTGACTTAAAATTGTCCGCCTACCTAAATATTAAAACGAAATAAAAATGATAAGGGTTTAACAGGTCCTATTCTTAATCTCGAAAATTTTTGGAACTCCCTCTTCTATTTTCTTTCGTTCGAATTTATACATTTCACTGTTCAATATTATACGTCCACACGAATTAATTCTGACTTAAGTAATTGATTTTCAATTAAATAAGCAAAATGGAATAATTATTGATGAGCTTCGTGTAGAAAAAGAAATCATCATGCTAAAAAATAACATCAAGACTGCCTTTCGCAACATGCGGAGGTACAAAAGTTCCTTCCTAATCAATCTATTCAGTCTTTCCGTTGGACTGGCTGGTGCCTTGCTGATCTATCTTTGGGTATTGGATGAAGTGCAGATGAATCGATTTCACGATAAAGGAGATCGCTTGGTTCATATTCTACAAAATGTAACGACTTCTGATGGCATCTACACTGGAGAACATACCCAAGCTCCTTTGGCAACTGCTATGCTTGAAGCATTTCCAGAAGTGGAACAAGTCGCTACCGTCGTTCCTTCCGACCTATTTCAAGGTGAAAAATTCATGCTGTCCGATGGGGAGGAACAGTTTTTCAATGCGCAAAATCAGTTTGCAAGTGCGGATTATTTTGATATGTTTGATTACGACTTTCTAGAAGGAACACCGCAAACTGCGCTAACCAGTAAGTATTCAATTGTACTTTCAGAAGGATTGGCCCAAAAATTATTTCCTTCTGAAAAAGCTATAGGTAAAACGGTAGAGTGGATACACGATGAATTTGGAGGTTTGTATAAAGTATCTGGCGTTTTTCGTGTGCCTCAACACTCAAGTGAATCATTCGATGCAATGTTCAACATCGACATTTTATTAGAGGAATATGTAGATGAAATTGGTTGGGGAAATTCGGATTTCTACACTTACGCTAGTTTGGCAGCAGGAACAGATTTGGATCAATTTAATACCAAAATTGAAAACTTCGTTGCTACTCAAGCAGATATTACAGGAGAAACCTTGTTCGCTCAACCGCACTCAGATCACTATTTATACGGACAGTACGAAAATGGAGCAGTCAGCGGTGGAAGGATTGCTTATGTTCGATTGTTATCTATTGTCGGGATTTTTCTTTTGCTGATTGGCTGCATCAATTTCATGAATATGTCCACGGCAAAAGGGACGAAAAAGATCAAGGAAATTGGGGTCAAAAAAGTCATCGGCGCGACTAGAAAAAGTTTGATCGCTCAATACGTGACAGAAGCTATCCTAATCACTTCCTTAGCTGCTTTAACAGCTATTGCATTGGTCGTACTGCTGCTGCCACAATTCAATATAATTACAGGAAAGACACTACAACTTTCCTTTGATCCTATTGTCGTCGGGAGCATTTTGGGCATCACGGTACTGACGAGTTTGATTGCTAGCAGCTATCCTGCTATGTATCTTTCTGGTTTCAAACCGATTCAATCGCTACAAGGCAAATCGGCTAAAAGCTGGAGTGCGCTACTGACCCGAAAAGGCTTAATCGTCTTCCAATTTGCCATTTCCACTGTCTTGCTTGTTTTTGCGATACTCGTCTATCAACAAATCGGCTACATCCAATCTAAGAATTTGGGCTACGAAAGAGACAATCGCATCCAATTCAAGATGGGGATTCGAGAAACGGGTCGCACCGAAGGCGAGCGGATGTCTGCCGAAGAAATAGAGAGCTTTTTGCAGCGTGTAAAGAACACAGCTGGCGTCGAAAATGCCACCAATTTTGCCTATTTCCTATCTGATTTTGGAACGACAACGGGACTAACTTGGGATGGAAAACCGGTGGAGGAAGATGTCATTTTTGCGAATGTAGCTGGTGGTTACGACTTTATCGAAACGATGGGTATTCAAATGAAAGCCGGTCGTCCTTACGCTAGAGAATTTAAAACAGATAACGAAAAAATCATCTTCAATGAAACGGCTATCGAAGCAATGGGCATCGAAAACCCAATTGGAAAAGTGGTCAATCTTTGGGGAGACGATAAAAAGATCGTTGGGGTGGTAGAAGATTTCCATTTTGCAACCCTTTACGAGGATATTCAGCCTTTCTTCTTGAATTTAACGACGAGCGATTTTGCGTATAATGTCATTGTCAAACTAGAAGCTGGCAATGAAGTAGCAACGATTGATCGCTTGCAACAAGCCTATCAAGATTACTTTATCAATGGCATGCCTTTTGAGTTTCAGTTCTTGGAAGAAACGTATGCGCAATTGTACGAACAAGAAACACGCATCAGTTCGCTCTCCAAATATTTTGTCAGCACTGCTATTTTCATTTCCTGTTTGGGACTATTTGGCTTCGCTTCCTTTAGTTTGAAACAGCGTACCAAAGAAATCGGCATCCGAAAAGTCCTTGGCGCAAGCGTCACAGGCATTGTCGCTTTGCTCTCCAAAGATTTTATTCAGTTGGTCGGTATCGCTTTCCTCATCGCCACACCTATCGCTTACTATTTCATGAACGAATGGCTGCAAGACTTCGCCTATCGCATTGAGTTGCAATGGTGGATATTTGCAGCGGCAGGATTGGTAGCTATTGGAATTGCGCTGCTGACGGTGAGTGTGCAGAGTGTGCGAGCGGCGTTGGCGAATCCAGTTAAGAGTTTGAGAAACGAATAAAAAAGAAATTGTTATGCTTAAAATCCATTTCAAATCAGCCATTCGGAACCTTTGGAAAAACAAGGTTTTTTCTGCTATCAGCATTGGCGGATTATCAATTAGTCTGGCCGCAGTTTTACTCATTTTGCTTTGGGTGGATGATGAACGAAAAGTAGATACTTTTGGAGGAGAAATCACCAATCTGCACCGTCTATTTATCGTAGATACCTTAGCCGATGGCTCTTTAAAGGTCAGTCGGTCTATTCCATATCCACTGGTGCAAGAAGCTGCTGATAAAATACCAGATGCTAATGTAATTGCAGCAAGAGATTACCCACTAGAACGCTTTTTCCAATTGGAAGAAAAGCTATACAAAGCAAGGGGAAGCAATGCCACCATTAGTTTATTGGAAGCCTTTCCTGTTGAAATATTAGCGGGTAGTTTGGAAGCCTCAAAAAGCAAGACCAATAGTATAGTCATCACGGAAGATTTCGCAGCGCAACTATTTGGGAAAAACTGGTCGGCAAATGCAATAGGAGCTACCTTATTATTGAACAGAGCAGACGGATTAGAAATTACTGCCGTATGTGAAAACCCACCGAACAATTCTACCATTCAATTTGAATACCTCATCAATCTAGCGCACCACATTAAGAAGAATGATTGGCTATTGGATTGGGGGAGTTCTGCGTTGTCTGTTTACATCAACTTGAACGACCATGCACAGCCAGCTATCGTCAAACAGAAACTAGATGGACTGATTGCAAAAAGTGAAATTGCTGGTGTTCATGCTAAGCTACAAGTTTTTTCAGAAGGCTATCTCTACGGCAAATTTGATGAAATGGGGCAAGCTTCTGGAGGTCGCATAGAATACGTCCGTATTTTTAGTATCGCAGCTTTGTTCTTATTACTTATCGCGTGCATCAACTTTGTCAACTTAGCTACGGCTCGCGCCAATCGCAGAGCCAAAGAAGTAGGTGTCCGAAAAACAATCGGTGCAAGTCGTTGGGCATTAGTGAAGCAATTTATGTCAGAAGCCTTTTTTATCACTTTTCTATCTATTGGTATAGCAATCTTACTTGCACAATTAGCCTTGCCTTGGCTATCCCAATTAACGGATAAAGAATTGCACTTCGCCTACACTAGTCCTGCTTTTTGGCTCTTCATTGCTGCTATTATTGGTGTAACCAGTTTACTTGCAGGAACTTATCCAGCTTTTGTCCTCTCTGCTTTTCGACCCGTACAAGTCCTCAAAGGAAAGTTGACGGCTAGAACACAAAAAGTAAACCTCCGAAAGATGTTGGTGGTCGTACAATTCACCTTGGCAGCCTTGTTGATCTTATTTGCCTTATTGGTGCAACAGCAAATTCACTTCATCAAAAATACCAATTTGGGGCTAGATCGAGAAAACATTATTAGCATTTATAAGGATGAAATACTTTCTGAAAAATATGACATCATCAAAAAAGAATTGCTCAAAGAGTCGAGTATTCAAGATGTGACGGTGACTGGCAATACGCCCATAGATTTGCAATCTTCTACCACTGGAATTAAATGGGAAGGCAAACAAGAGCAAGAACAGAACACCAGTTTTAAATTGCAATGGGCAGATTATAATTACTTGGATATTTTTAAGATTCCGCTAGCCGACGGTCGTTTCTACGAAGAAGCCATGCAATCTGATTCTACGGCTTTGGTCATCAATGAAACGGCGGCTGAAGTAATGGGCATGGAAAATGCAGTCGGAAAGACCGTCAATATGTGGGGAACGAAGCGACAAATTGTAGGCGTCGTCAAAGATTTTCACAACCAGTCTTTGCACGAATCCGTAGCACCCATGCTTATTTTACTCGATCCTGAAAATACTTGGTCACTCTTCGTAAAAACAGAGCCAGGCGCAACTTCCGCTGCCATTGCTGCCTTACAGCGCACCTCTTCCTCCATACTCCCTGACTACCAACTGGAGTACGAATTTCTGGATGAAGCCTACGAGCGAAAGTATCGTTCAGAGATCGTCACGGGACAATTAGTCAACTATTTTGCGCTTATTTCCATACTCATTTCTTGTTTAGGACTGCTCGGTTTAGCTACTTTTCTCACCCAACAACGCACCAAAGAAATTGGTATCCGCAAAGTACTAGGCGCTTCGGTCGCAAGCATCATTGGTCTATTATCCAAAGATTTTATTGCCCTAATTCTACTTGCTATTTTGATTGCCTCGCCCATTGCTTGGTATGGCATGAATCAATGGTTAGAGAACTTTGCTTATCACGTTCAAGTACAATGGTGGCTCTTTGGATTAACGGCATTGGCTGCGGTTACGATTGCCTTGCTTACTATTGGTATTCAAAGTTTGAAAGCAGCTTTGGCGAATCCAGTTAAGAGTTTAAGAAACGAATAAAAAACAAATATCATGCTTCGTCACAACCTTCTATTAGCTTTTAGAAGCTTCCTCAAAAACAGAAATACCTTCCTCATCAACCTGCTCGGTCTATCCACAGGTCTGACTTGTGTACTATTGATTTATCTTTGGGTAAATGATGAATGGAGTGTAGATAAATTCCATCAAAAAGATGCTCAATTATATCAGGTAATGATCAATGCAGAATTACCTAATGGTAATCAGATTTGGAAAGGTACACCTGGCGTTTTAGCAGAAACGCTAGTAGAGGAATTACCAGAAGTAGAAGCAGCCACTTTGCAGCACTACAGCATTTTCAAGCCCAAAGGGATGCTGATAAAAGCAGATACTAAACTAGATGTAGAAGGGCTTTTTGCTGGCGAAAACTACTTTGCATTATTTTCTTATCCATTGATCGAAGGAAATGTGGAGACACTTTTGAAAGATAAAAATAGCATTGTACTATCGGAGCGTAGTGCATTGAAGTTGTTTGGAAAAACGACTGGCTTAATTGGCGAAGCAATCGTTTGGAGCAATGATTATTTCGATGAACAGTTTCAAATTAGTGGGATATACCAAGACGTTCCTCAAAATGCGAGCAACCAATTTGATGCGGTAGTCCATTACGATTGGCTGATTGATTGGGATCGCTATGCCAACGAATGGTCGGGAGGATATGCGGAAACCATTGTGTTGCTAAAAGAAAATACCGATTTAGCACTTTTGAGCGAAAAAATGACCCAACTATACAAAGAGAAACGCCAATTCAATAAACCCAGAACTTTATTTGTACAAAAGTATTCTGAGCAGTACCTCTATGGCAATTACGAAAATGGAGTCGTCACAGGTGGCAGAATTATCTACGTCCAATTATTTTCGATTATCGCACTACTCATTTTACTGATTGCTGCGATCAATTTTATGAATTTATCTACGGCTCAAGCTTCCAAAAAATTAAAACTAATTGGCGTAAAAAAAGTAGTCGGTGCTAGTCGTGCCACTTTGATGGGTCAGTTCTTTAGCGAAGCAATTTTACTTTCATTACTGTCCACACTATTGGCACTTTTTATCGTCTATCTCTGCCTTCCTGCTTTCAATGATCTAACGGGAAAAGTACTGCAAATTTCCCTCCAACCCACGCTGCTTTTTTCCATTTTAGGCATCAGCCTATTGACAGGTGTTTTAGCAGGAAGCTACCCTGCTTTCTATTTATCTGGTTTTAAACCCATTGCAGTTTTAAAGGGAAAACTAGATGCCAAAATGGGTGAGCAATGGATTCGGAAAGGTTTGGTGATCTTTCAATTTGCGCTGTCCGTTATCTTCATCGTGAGTATGATAATCATTCAGCAGCAAATGAATTTCATCCAAAACAAACATCTAGGATACGAGCGCGACAATGTATTGACTTTCCAACGCCCTGCGCACGAAGGCGACCCACAAGTATTTTTAGCGGAATTGAAGAAGATCGCGGGCGTAGAAGATGTAGGCAATATGTACTCCAACATCACCAATCGCTTTGACAATCAAGGTGGTTATTCTTGGCGTGGAGAAGAGGCAGACAAAAAGATATTATTTGAAGCCCCACGCATCGGCTATAATGTCATCGAAACTTTGGGGATGGAAGTGTCTTCGGGACGCTCTTTTTCTAGTCGAATGAAAGATGACTATTCCAAAATTATCCTCAACGAATCTGCTGCAAAGCTGATGCAATTAGAAGATCCCGTTGGGAAAATGGTGGAACATGGCAGTGGGCAATACGAGCAAATTATTGGTGTGGTCAAGGATTTTCAGTACGGTTCTATTCACAAAAAAATAGAACCCCTAATTTTTAGGTTCCGATCAGGTGGAAGAGACATTTTATTGCGCCTTACTAATGGACAAGAGCGGAATACGATTGCACAAGTCGAGCAAATCTTCAAGCAATTTCATCCAGATCATACTTTCACTTATTCCTTCTTGGACAGCAAATACCAAGCACTCTACGAGGCAGAAGATAAAGTAGCCACCCTTTCTAAATATTTTAGTGGACTTGCTATTCTGATCTCGTGTTTGGGGCTATTGGGCTTAGTGTTGTTCACGGCTGAACGTCGGCAGAAAGAAATTGGCATTCGAAAAGTACTAGGAGCTAGTATCGCAAATATTGTTGGCTTGCTTTCCAAAGACTTCCTAAAATTGGTTATCCTCGCCTTTCTTATCGCTGTTCCTATTGCTTATTACGCCGTGCAGTATTGGCTCTCCAACTTTGCTTATCATGTAGAAATCAAGTGGTGGATATTTGTTTTGGCAGGTCTAGCTACGATTGGGATTGCGCTATTTACGGTGAGTTTTCAGAGTGTGAAGGCTGCACTTACAAATCCTATTGAAAGTTTACGGAGTGAGTGACTACAGGAAGTAATGAAAAGTCATTACTCAGAATTTTTGAAATATAGCATTGCATTTGGATGAGGATACCTGCTAGTGTCCAACCAAATCTGTCGTTCAATTAGACGATCGGGATGGTTAAGTTTTAGAATCTTGACCGTAGCTTGGGACTGCTTTGTTAGAGGTACAATCAATGAACCACCAAGTTCAAAATGTACTTTCCATTTATCTTTTCTGGGGTGGTAAAATCTAACATATTCTTCAGAAGGAGGTAAAGCAGTACCAATGTCCGAACCCTTGTATTGATTACAATAATAACAAGCATAAGCAAGATTATCTGCCTGATTGTCGCCTCCATGTTTTATACTTTTAATGTGGTCAATTTCGTGACCTAAGTAGGATTGTGATTCATGGAGTAGGCAATATTCACAGAGCAAAAAAGCACGCTTGATGACTAATCGACGAGTAGCTTTGGGTACATATCTACTCATGTATGAATTATTTTGTATGCCTTTGCCTTAGCTAATCGCATAATATGCTCAAGTACATTATAATATTCAAGTTCTGCTCGCTCTCGTTCTGTTAAGGAATTAGTCTTTTGTTTATCAATTAGATCATAGACCCTAGTTTTTGTAGCAGTGGAAGCTTTGAAAGCCAAGACCTGCTCAGGACTTTGAACCGCAATGAAATCAACTATTTCATCAAGTGCTTGCATCTGCCTCATAAACCTATTTTTTATGGTGTAAATTACAAAATTAACAGTACCGCAAAAAAGTTAGTTCAAAGTGATAATAAAATGAAATAAAAAATCGGCTCTAAATGATTTCATTTGGTCGAGTATCTTTAGAAAGATATCGCCAACTATTAAATTTCGTTTGTTTTCGTTTAGAAGGACGTCAGCCTCACGCCTAAGGCGGACACGGTGAGGCGGACAGGTCGAGTCCTTCCAAA
>JBCCRX010000234.1:0-10709 GCA_039201015.1 Bacteroidota bacterium
AACGCCAATGCCAATGAATTTTTGCTCGATAAATTAATTCTTTGGTTCGGTATGAACCCCAAACTCAAAATAATTAAATCCGTCCGTGCAAAAATTAGACAACTTGGTAAAAGAGCAGCTTAATTTAACACGGACTATTGAAAAGTAAGGAACTTGAAATAATTAAATTCGCCTAAGAATTAAGCAGTCGCTTTCGTTTTCAACTTTATCGCATCATTGTTTCTTGTTAAAAATTCTTTAGCTAAGTTGAGAAAATTGACTGTGCCTTTGCTAGCAGCATCGTACATGACCACGGGCTGACCCAAATTGGGGGCTTCTCCTATTTTAGAATTTCGGTGAATAATGGTATCAAAAACTTTTTCTTTGAAGACTTCCCGTACCTCACTCACAACCATATTGGCGAGCCGAAGCCGACTGTCGTACATGGATAGTAAAATCCCTTCGATCTCTAGTTCCTGATTGAGTTGTCGCTTGACCAAAGCGACCGTATTTTGTAATTTTCCCAAACCTTCAAGGGAAAAAAATTCGCACTGCACCGGAATCAAAACAGAATCTGCGGCGGTCAGTGCATTAACGGTAACAATGCCCAAAGAAGGCAGACAATCAATAAAAATATAGTCGTATTCCTCTTTCAAAGCCTCTACTACGCCCTGCATGCGATATTCTCTACGAAATTGATTGACTAATTCTAGTTCTGCCCCCACCAAATCAATGCTGGATGGGATAATAGATAGATTAGGAGTTTCGGTCTCAACTACAGCTTCGTGCGGGTCGGTTTCTTGCACCAAACAGTCGTATATGCTAATTTCCACCTCACTCAAATCTATACCCACACCCGTTGAGCTATTGGCCTGAGGGTCTGAATCAATCAGCAATATTTTCTTCTCCAAAATAGCCAAGCAAGCCGCTAAATTGATTGCCGTGGTCGTCTTCCCTACGCCTCCTTTCTGATTGGCTATTGCTATTACTTTTCCCATTTGTTTTTACTAAGTCAAGTTTAGTTCGAATTGGTTTGATATTGTTCGAGCTAGTTTAGGTCACCACACATAACGTATGTATCTAAAAATTCTCGTTTTGAGACATTTAGTTTTCCTGTTGTCCAATAACTTCCTGTTGCTGGATAACTTTTTACGAACATTATAAACCAAATTTATCCAGCAATCCTGAATCTCGCCTGAATGAATGTATTCAAGTACGGGTTCATACTGGACAATATGCGATTTTTCTATTCTATTCAGGGCTGTACGAAGTCTCGTTTCTATTAACATTTTACTCGAAAATAGCCTAAGTATTAGTTAAAAAATAGAATCGACATTCATGGAGTCGCAAGCAAAAAACATCTAAAGGTGGATTTTCTGCTAGTTTTGGAAACGAAATCTATATTCAAATGTCGATCTATTTTTTTGAACGTTACTAAGTACACCGTAAACTAAGTTTCTTTGTATTTTAGATAGGGGAGTTTGAGGGAGAAAAAAGGGTTTTTCTAAAACCCTTTTTTCTCCCTCACCCTTCTTTGCCGCCGTCTTCGACGGCGGCAGATGTGTTTTTTGAAGCTCGAAATTCTAAGGAATTTCTCGCTTCTCAAAATTAACACAAACTTAGTTTACAGTGTACTAAGTCCATGTCAGAAAATCGCTCAACAAGTATGCTCCGTAAATCGCTTCGGACGGAAACACCGCTAGGGCATACTTGTTGAGCGATTTCAGGAGCGTTCCTGGAACTTATTTTGAGCATGGCTTAAGACTTCGTACACGCCTATATCCTATTCCATAGTTCTACAATTTCACATCTTCTCCGATAGCAGGCAAAAGTAGGTTTTTTCCCTTGCTTGTGAAAGCTTTTTGCGCCACTTCCTGATCTATCTGAATGTAACCAAAAGTATCATAATGGCAACCAACGATCTTATTGCATTCTACAAAATTACTTGCAATGATGGCATCTTCGTAGCCCATCGTAAAGTTATCGCCTATAGGAAAAATGGCAAAATCAAGTTTAGGGCAAGTCATTGGAATTAGTTTCATATCCATCGTGAGTGCCGTATCGCCAGCAAAATAAAATGTGTTTTCATCATTCCATATCACAAAACCACCAGGATTTCCACCATAGGTGCCGTCGGGTAAAACACTTGAATGAATGGAACTGACGTATTTCACCGTACCGAAATCAAAACTGGCTTTTCCACCATGGTTCATTGGATATCCTCCTAGTCCTTTTGCGCCGTACCAACTTACGATCTCAAAATTGGAAATGATCGTCGCACCTGTTCTCTTGGCAATTGTTTCGGCATCTGCCACATGGTCTTGATGTCCGTGTGAGATAAGGATGTAATCTGCTTCAATGCTATCAATGTCAATCGCTTTTGCGAGTTCATTAGGCGTGATGAATGGATCAAATAAAAGGTGTTTACCTCCAAATTCTAGTCCAAAACAAGAATGTCCGTAATAAGTTAGTGTCATTTTGTTACTGTTAAGAGGGTTTTCGTGTAAGGTTAGATTTTTTCTCTCTCTGCAAAAAAAAATTTTATCAAAAATTTAGTTACATAAATTTTTGATGGCTTAGATAAAGCATGAAAATTGGCTTATGAAAAAGCCCTTCTGCCGTTATTTAATTAAATAGCTAAGGAACGCTAAGTTAGATCAATTTTTTTTGATTTGGATAAAATTAAGAAAACTTTGGCGATGTAGAGAAAAGCAATGCCGCTAGAGCAGCATTACTGAGAAGATTTTTCGTGACAAGGGTGCAATTGGTTTACAATATAAAAGGGAATTTGATTGAGTAGGGCGCGGCGGTGAAGATTCATTAACTGATGCTACGCAAAACACCAAATTGCAAATGACCAAAGTGCCACTTGTTTACAAATCACTCCACCATCACCGCCACAATTTCTTCCACTTGCTGTGCTGTCATACATTTAAAATGCCCTTTTGGACAACTTTTAAAACCAATTTTAGAGCAAGGGCGACAAGATAGGTTTTCCACCTCTACACTTGTATTTCGATTCTCTTTTTTGCCATAATAGGGAGACATCCCGAAGGCAGGGATAGTATTGCCCCACACAGAAATGATTTCTTTGTGAAAAGCGGCAGCAATGTGCATCATCCCTGTATCGTGGGTGATGATTTTTTGTGCTTTTTGCACGACGGCTGCCGATTGATGCAGACTCAAATTTCCACAAGTATTGATGACGTGTTTGCCCGCAAGCTGCGCTATTTCTGCTCCAATTTTTTGTTCCGCTGGTCCGCCCAACAGGACAATCGGCTGCTCAATTTGCTGACAAATGGCGATAATTTTTTCCTTTGGCAATCGTTTCGTTGCGTGCGCAGCACCAATAGCAAAAGCAATGAAAGAAGCGGGTAATTTTAATTTTGTCTTCAACTTTAAGACTTCTTCCAATGGGATAAAATAATCCAAACCCTGACCGTCTTTCTCTATACCCAAAGCCGTGAGCGTCTCCATATAACGATCCACAATGTGCACCGCTGGCAAACGATTGATTTTAAATTGTACCATCAGCCACTTGTGCCAATTGATCTTATTGAAGCTGTATTTTTTGCTACTTAATGCCCATTTTACTTGCGCGCTCCTCAAGTTTCGATGTAAATCTATAATGTAATCAAAATGAATTTGTTTCAACTCAGCCAGCACTTCTTTCACTCGTTTTTCAATCGTCCAAACTCGGTCAATGTACGGATTGGTTGTCAAGATGGAAGCATAGCTCTTTTTGGAAAGATAATGAACGGTCGCCCCTTTTTGCGTTTTCAAGCAACGCACAACGGGTGTTGTCAGCACAATATCGCCGATGGAAGAAAAACGTATGATTAAAACGGTCAATAGAAGAATGGTTTAAATATGATGTAAACGGGCTATATTTGTGCAAATAGATATATTCGTTTATCCGTTCACCTTTCTAATCGCTTAGGCAATATTCATATCGAATACGATCAAACAAATAAACGCATCAATAAATCAACAAAAATCAGTATGAAATTGAAATTACAAATCTTTGCAGTACTCTTTTTATTTTCTTGCAAAAATTCGATCAATGCGCAGACAAGTGCGAAACTATATCAAAACTACGAGCAATACAAAGAAGCGAGCATTAGCAAAAAGCGTTTCAAACATGCCGATATTGTTCCTTTGATAAAAAAGCGACAAAATCATCCACTATATAAAGTCATCAAAGCGGGCGAATCGGTAGAAGGACGCGATATTTATATGCTTCGATTGGGAACGGGTAAAGCCAAAGTACTGCTCTGGTCGCAAATGCACGGCAACGAACCGACAGCAACCATGGCGATTTTGGATATCTTTAATTTCTTTGAGCAAAACGATGCCTTGAATGATTTGCGCAAAAAACTACTGGATAATTTGAGTTTATATTTCATCCCCATGCTCAATCCAGACGGTGCAGATCGCTTTATTCGACAAAATGCAATGGGCGTTGATTTGAATAGAGATGCGCTGCGCCTCCAAAATCCAGAAGCACGTATTTTGAAGCAAGCCCAGCAGAGCATACAACCCGAATGGGGCTTCAATCTACACGATCAAAGTCGCTATTACGCTGCTGGGCGTAGCAATAAACCAGCATCACTTTCCTTTTTGGCACCTGCCTTCAATGAAGAAAAATCAGTGGACGGCAAACGCGCAGATGCCATGCGACTGATCGTGACGATGAATGATATTTTACAGCCATACATTCCAGGTCAGATCGCAAAGTACTCCGACGCTTTCGAACCACGCGCCTTCGGTGATAACATCCAAAAATGGGGAACGCGTACTATTTTGATTGAATCGGGCGGACAATACAAAGATCCAGAAAATCAATACTTGCGAAAGCTAAACTTCATCGCACTAATGGGTGCGTTTGAATCTATTATGAATCAGACGTATGAAGAAAATACCCTCAAATCCTACGATGCCATTCCTTACAATAATCGCTCTTTGTATGATCTTATTATTCGGGAGGCGATAGTTATTAAAAATGGAGAACGTTTTAAGCTAGATTTGGCATTCAATCGAGCAGAAAATCAAGGAGCAACGGGACTTTACTACCAAGGGCAATTGGCTTATATTGGTGATCTTTCTGTTGCTTATGGCTACGAAGAATTGGACGCCAAAGGTTATACGGTGCAACTAGGAAAAACACATCCGCTGACTTTTGAAACGGTTTCTGATGCCACTCAAACCAGTTTTGAGGAGTATTATCGGCAGGGCTACACCAATTTGAAGGTGCTGCAATCGCTGCCTCAAGAGCAATTGGAGCAGTATCCTGTACAATTTTTGGAAAAGAAAGAAAAAGCAGATGCTGACATTCGGCTTTGGTCAAATCCTAACTTTTTCCTGATCAAAAATGGGAAAAAAGAATATGTGGTGGTGAATGGGAAACTGTATAAGTTATAATTAACAAATAGTCAAAGGATAATACTATTTCAATTGGTAGAACATTAAATACTTGCACCTATTTGTTTAAGCCAGCAATTTCTCATGTGGAGGGATTTTATCAATCGGGGAGCAAGAAATGTCATTTTTGAACCCTAATTTGGGAATTATTGCCAACAAATCAACATTGCATCAAGATTTCACCCAAGTCTTCACGCCTTTTCGATAAGTGCCGCCAATTGGAATTGCCTGCGCTGCCAAGAATAAGCGATTGCCTTCTATGCGTGCTACTTTTCGCAAGGCTACGATGAAGGATTTATGAACGCGGATAAAATCAGAGGAAGGTAGTTTTTGCTCGAAGTGACTCAATTTGTCGTGGGTGATAATCATCTTATTGGTGAGGTAAATTTTGACATAAGCACCATAAGCTTCCAGGTACAAAATATCATCAAGTTCTCAAATTTATGCATATCCTTTTATTTTTCAAATGTACTTTTTTATCCCAAATGCAGTATATATTTCTTACTTAACTTTTTGGCAGACTTCTTAAATTTTTCGGTAAGTATCACATTAGAGCGCATCTAAAAATTCTTTTGTTGATGATTTTTTAATAAGTCCAGCTTCCATATCTTTCGCTTCGCGTATTCCCTGCTTAATAGATTTTGATAATTCTTCTAAGTATCGAATTTCTTCAACGTAATCAGCTAACTGATGCCAATCTTTAATAGTAATGAGTACGTGTGTTTTACTTCCTTGACTATTAGTGAGATATTGTACTCCATTCATCATCCTACGGTTTTATTAAAGCAAAAATTCTTATGTTTGTACGAATCCAAAATATTAAATTTTTCACTCGCAACGTATAAAACTACCACAAAAAAACAGACCGCCAAAGAAAATAGTTTTAATCTTAAATTGACTACAAAATCAGCCGTTCATCATTCTTCTATACTACATTATAGAAAAAAACGAGAAAAATATCGAAAAGACTGTTTTTTGATGTATCAAAATGATAATTTGCGATGTTTATAAAAGCAGTTGGCTAGACTTGATTTTGTCCATCTGTTATTAGCTAAACTACATTCATCATTTGAACGAATAACTTATTATCAAAATATGCAGAAGGATTTAAAAACCCTATTTGGAACGACGCACGGACTGGATGAAAAGAGCTTGAATTTTCTAATCAAAGCTTTGGAAAAGAACAACTTGCCTGGATTTGACTACATCGAATTTAAGCAATCTTTGGGTAATTTATTGGCAATGGATATGCTGGAAGAAACGGCTTTCAAATCGGTCTATGCTACTGCAAGTTCAGTCGGTTTGACGAAAGACAAACTGCTTAAGTCAGCGGCGCACTATAAGCAGATTTTAGATAAAGAAAAAGGGCAGTTTGATGTGGCTTTGCAGAATCAAATGACAAAGCACGTAGAGGGAAAACTAAAAGAAGTCGAAAAACTCAAAAAGCAAGTGCAAGACTATCAAAAGAAGATTGAGGAATTGAACAATCGAATTGCGAAGGCACAAAATACCATAGACACTGCTGATGAACAAATTCAAGCAGCGGAGGATAAAATTAATAAAACCAAAGATTCGTTTGAATTTACCTACCAAAGCATCTTCAATGAAATCGATCAGGATATCGCAAACATCCAACAATATTTGTAAATTAGCGGTTAGTTGAGTGTGGTGTAGCAATCACTGTAGCTAAAAACGAAAAACATGAATCGCTTCCTGACGATTTTGGTGATAATCGGAGTTACAAGTTGCGATAGCATAGTAGATAAATCAGTAGAAAGAAAAAAGGCAATTCTTTCTTCAATGGAAACTGAAAGAAAGAATTGGGAGTATGATTGGGGGTTTGAAAGAGAGCAGGGAAGTTTTTTGAGATATATCTGCGAAGGTGAAAATATGTTCATTGAATATGGAAATAAGGATTTCAAAAAAATAATGGAAGATACCTTTCCATGCACAGATCCTTACACTGCAATTCCGAGGTTATGGTGGGATAATAATGATTTTATTTGCCTAAGATTTGGTTGTGGAAGTCCCTGCTGGGGAACAAAAATTCTTTCTTTAAATAAAGAAGATACTGTCCAGACTTACATGTATCAATATGGATATGACGACAAAAGAAACGTAATAATCTATTTAGAATACGAGGTGGAAACAGACAAACAACTACTTGTAGCGAGAAATTTAAAATCAAAAGAAATTAAGGAAATTGAATTTGAAGCTTGTGACAATGTGGCATTTATAGGATATTGTATTGATTCTGTAAGCTACCAACGTGGAGAATTGTTTTTACGAACAAGAAATGAAGAAGAACTTAGAAAAGGAATGGATTCAAAAGGCTCAAATGTATTGAGAAGAAAAATTGAAATATAAGAAGAAAGATTTAACGAATAAGAGCTAAGGTAACAATAGCGATCACATACACTGCTACATTGTTCCGTTGAATGGGTAACGCAACTTATAGACCAAAGAAATAATCATGATAATCCTATGGATGTAAAAAATAACCTTATAATTTCAGCACGTTTATCTTATAATTTCTCTTCTAGATATTCTCTAGGTAGAGACAGAATAGAAAATGAATTTTTCATTCTGCTTCCAAAGAGATAGTGTCAAGCTATTTTTCTGTGTTCTTAGACTTAGCAGAAAAAACAAAAAATATACAATGTCAGACGTAGTTCAATTTAACAATCCAGAAGCAAAATCCAAGTCTTTTTGGTCGCGTCCAGAAGGCGTGACGGGTATGATTTTTATGGGCGGCTTAATCGTCGGAGCAGGCTATTTGATTTACACTTTTGGCGCCGCAATTTTGAGTGCTATCACCACTACGATTGGAATAGTTGTGGCTTTATCCGTTTTGGCACTTCTGGTATATATGGTGCTAGACCCTCGTATGCGTACTTTGGTTTGGTATATGTACAAAAGTGTCATGCGAGGCATTACGAGTATCTTTGTAACGCTTGACCCAATCGGTATTTTGAAAAACTATATTTCTGATTTGGAAGATAATCTGCGCAAAATGAGCAAGCAAATCGGGGCTTTGCGCGGACAAATGCGCAAGCTGAAAAATACCATAGAGCAAAACAACAAAGAGATCAGTATGAATCTCAAAATGGCGAGTAAAGCCAAGGAGATGAGCAAGCAGCAGCAGATGATTTTGTCTTCTCGCAAAGCGGCTCGTCTGAAAGAGACCAATGAAAAATACAGCGTCTTGCACCAACGCATGGAAGTGATGCACCGTATTTTGACGAAGATGTATTCCAATTCTGAAATACTGCTGGAAGATACCCGTGATCAAGTCAAAGTGAAGGAACAAGAGCGCAAAGCAATACGGGCGTCTCACTCTGCTATGAAGTCGGCGATGAGTGTCATTTCAGGTGATCCAGACAAACGCGAAATGTTTGATCGTGCTATGGAAGCCGTGGCGGATGATGTGGCCAATAAAGTGGGCGAAATGGAGCGTTTCATGGAAATGTCCGCCAATTTTATGGATTCTGTAGATTTACAGAATGGCGTATTTGAGGAAGAAGGGCTACGGATGTTGGAGAAGTGGGAGAAAGAAAGTACCATTTTACTAATGGGCGATCAAGAAGCTAATAATCTACTCGATGCAGGTTTTGACGAAGGTACACTGGATTTGAATCAGAAAACAGCCCAACCACAGAAACAAGAACGTGGCAATAACCAAAGCAACTACGATAGCTTTTTTGAGTAGTGTTTTGGCTTGACAGCTAAGCGTAATAATTTGGGGAGTAAAGAGCGAAATGCTTTTTGCTCCCCAAACTTTTTTTAGCGTATCCTGTTTTTTCCAAGCAAAAACAATAAGTCTAACATGAAACTATATACATACGATCCAAAGCAAAACTGGCAAGAACTCCTAAAACGTCCCGTGATGGATACGCAAGAACTAGAAGGCATAGTCAGTGAAGTGCTGCAAAAGGTGAAACAAAAGGGGGATGCGGCTTTGAGGGAATACACAGCGCGTTTTGATGGGGTAGAACTAGACCAATTGCAAGCACCGCAAAAAGAAATAGACAAAGCAGCAAGTTCCCTTGAAACAGATTTAAAGCAAGCCATACAAACGGCAAAAAACAACATCCAGACTTTCCATGAAAAGCAACAAGCGAAAGTAGAAGTCATAGAAACTATGCCTGGCATAAAGTGTTGGCGAAAAAGCGTCGGGATAGAAAAAGTAGGCTTATACATTCCAGGCGGTACTGCACCACTTTTTTCTACAATTTTGATGTTGGGCGTACCTGCGAAGATCGCGGGCTGTCAAGAAATTGTCCTCTGTACGCCGCCACAAAAAGACGGAACGATACATCCTGCTATTTTATACACCGCCGATTTAGTAGGCATCACGAAGATATTCAAAGTGGGCGGCGCACAGGCAGTAGCGGCGATGGCTTATGGCACAGAAAGCATACCTGCAACCTATAAAATTTTCGGGCCAGGTAATCAGTACGTAACCGCCGCCAAGCAACTAGTAAATAAAGAAGGCATCGCCATTGATATGCCTGCTGGTCCGTCGGAAGTTTTGGTGTGCGCCGATAAAAGTGCTTCGCCTGATTTTGTAGCCGCTGATTTGCTTTCTCAAGCAGAGCATGGTGTGGATAGCCAAGTCGTTTTGATCGCTTTTAGCGATGCTTTTGTGCAGAAAGTACAAGCCGCTTTGGAGCAACAATTACCACATCTGCCGAGAAAATCAATGGCAAAGAAAGCCCTTGAAAACAGTGTAAGCGTTGTGGTGCAAGATCGCCAAGAAGCCTTGGATTTGATTAATTTGTACGCTCCCGAACACTTAATTTTAGCGGTCGAACAAGTCCATGATTTTGCGGAAAAAATCACCAATGCTGGCTCGGTTTTTATGGGTAATTACACACCAGAATCTGTCGGTGATTATGCTTCTGGTACGAATCATACACTGCCCACCAATGGTTTTGCCAAAGCTTACAGCGGTGTTTCTCTGGACTCTTTTGTGAAGAAAATTACTTTCCAAGAGCTCTCCAAAGAAGGTTTGCAAAACATTGCCGCCACCGTCGAAAATATGGCGGCTACGGAGCAATTGGAAGCACATCGAAAAGCAGTGGCGATTCGTTTGGGAAGGTAATTATTTCATACAATAGAGTATTTCTTAGAAGCTGTTTTGATTCATTTTTTTAAGTACTTGGACATAAGTAGTCATGCAAAATTGATAGAGTAAGATATGTCATATTTTCATGTCTGAAAACCCCTGCTAGTCATTGATATTCAGATGTTTAGTAAAAGTAAATATGACATATCTAGTTTCTTAAAACAACGATTAAATTTGCACG
>JBCCRX010000235.1:0-10663 GCA_039201015.1 Bacteroidota bacterium
ATAGCTGTGCTATTTGATATAAAATCAGTTCTAGCGCTTTAGTGCTATAACGATACCGATTTTATGTCAAAGCAATTTGCTGATAATGGTTATTGCTTGTCCGCATTCGTAAGCTATAATTTTATTATGTCAAATATCGCGGAGAAATTCCACAAACCTTAAACCTTTCGTTTGCGCTATACAAGAAGCCTTTTTAAGCGGTGTGCTACGCACGGGCTAAGATTTGTATCTATAATTTGCCGTTATGTAAAATAGCCGCTCGGCCAACAGCACATTGCTTTCATAAAAAGTAAATAGCCAGCGCTTCATCTCGCAGTCTCATAAAATTCATCTACTAGATAAATTTTATTCGCTCGTATTTATTTTTATACGCAATTCTCAGCCACTTGGCCAGCGCCATTAAAAGCTAAGCTTTTCGTTTTTAATGAAATCTTTGGTTTAATTGAGGGTTTGGAGAATAAAAATTTCAGAGGCTTTTCGTCAGCCTGTCGCAAAAGCTTAAAATTTCTCTGCGAGCAAATTTCTAAGCACTTGCTCACATCCTCCTCCGATTTAGCTTTCTTTTGTGGTGTCCATAACATTATGTCAAATAGGATTGAAACTTATCGTTGTTCTTTCCTTTCTTTTTTCTTGATAAAAAAGAAACAAAAAATCAAGAAGAAAATATGCTTCCACGCTCCCTTTGTGTCCTATAGCTTCGCTATTTGGGCGTTTCACGCCCTTACACAAAGCCCAGGGCAATGGCGCTGCCGTGTAAGCCACAAATTCACGCCCTCGCCGGCCCGCATTTTCTTCTGATCAACTTGATTTAATTAAATCTACAATAGCAATTTAAGTTTTTCTTGTACTTCATTATTCAGTTCGTTAATGTAAAAATCTTTGATTTTATTGACTATCTCAGTATATTTTGTCTGTTTAGATATTGAAATCACAAATTTCTCATTTATCGTATTAATAGTTGTTTTAGTCAATTTGGATATTAAAGCCTCATAGAACTTATAATTACCTGTTTGAACCAAATAAGTATTTACTGTATTTAAAATTGAAATATTACTTCTAAAATGATTATCAACAAATGCGGTGGTCAATCCAAGCTTATTGTTAATTATATTTTGAATATGTACATTATATGTATTTGGATTGCCTAAGTAAGATTTGATGAATGTTTCTGCGTTTGATTTTAGGCTTTTTGTATTAATAAATTCTCTTCGCTCTTTTAATTCTTTAATACCGAAATTGTGCAAATTCAAATTTGTACTGAATACCACATTTTTAATTTGAATTGTATAATCAGATTGTAATATCTCCTCCTTGCTGATATCTAACTCGAATAATATGTCATAAAAACCTTTTTTCTCGCTCAAATTATTGTTTAGGGTATTAGCTCTAGCCAGTATTTTGTTTCCAAAATCTTTCTTATTCGGTATTTCCTCTTTTAAACTCTTTGTCAAACTAGAAACTTGATTAGAATTTTTTTGAATCCATGAATCTAAAAGAATTTGTTTTTTGGCCTCATCAAAAATTGAGAAAAATTCGACAGTGAATTGAGCGGAATTTTTACACTTGTTATAAATCTCGTTTGAGTAGGTTGTTGAAGCAAATTCTTGTATTGAAATTACTTCTTCAATTACCTTTTTGAGTAATTTAGGGTTAGAAGAATTCCTGATAAACACAGAGACATTAGATAGTACATTGTTTTCTATATTACTATTAAACTTCTTTTTATCACGGAAATAGAAATAAAACTTAAACCATGTAGAAGCATTTTTATGATTGTCAAAATTAAACACTTGGTCAATTCTACTAAACAAAGCTTTATACTTACTTTGTTCGGTGACATTCTTTAAGTTAACCTTTCGAGTTATTCTCTCAAAAAATGAATAGAGGCTTTCGATTTGGATTAGATAATCATCTAGTTTTTCTGAATTGACAATATTCTTATCGATTACTTGAATTATGAACACCAAAAAATCTAAAGATGAAATCGTTACTGAATGTATCAAGAACTTGTCTTCATGAAGATTGAACCGATTTAACAAGAAAAAATAGTCATCACAAGGTTCTACTGAGTTTGTTTCATACCTCCCTGCCACTACTTCGTCAATTATCCTTTGAATTAAATTCCAAGAACTAAGTAAGGTACGCGTCTTTTCTGAAGTGCTGATTTTTTCTAATACCTGAAAGTCATTATAATATTTTTCAGAAATATGTGCTCTAACGCCATTGAACTCTTTAGAACTATAAAATGAAGGATTTTCCACAAAACAATCTAACAGTCTCTTTTTTTGATTTTGAATTTCGTTCTTGGCCATAATCTTCATGCATTTTCTCTTCTGGAAACAAAGTATTCAATGTGCTTTTTTGAAATTGTCTTTTTGAAACTCTCTTTATCCACCTTTGAGTGTAATTTATCATAACAATTTCTGAGTAATAAATGCGGATTTATATCACCAATATTATTTTCGTTCTGTTTCAATTCGTTGTATATCATCCTATATACATCTTGCTCAAGTTCCAATTCTTTTCTTTCTAAAAAGTATAATAAACCTTCCACAAATTTGGCTAGTAAAATGGGATTTTTAGTTTTTCGAAGTTTATCGTTTATTACCTGGCCTAATTCGTGTTTTTTATCCTTAACGTCCAAACCATCTACAAATTCCATTGTGTTTTTTACCAATTTTTCAATCGATTCATTGTTGAAATCTTTATTTTGTGTTAAGTATTCTGCCATATAGCTCATATCACCATTAGCCATTAGGTCAACTAGTTTTACACCATATTCTAATTTTGATTCATAAATACTCCTCCTTAATTTAAAAAATACATCTAGAGATTCTATTTTGACGTGCTCGGTGCGCATCAAAAAATCATTGAATTCTGCGACCCTTTTTTCTGAAAATTTTCGTACTCCATAGACTTCTTCGTTAAGCTCCGTAGGTAACGTGTTAAGATCATATTTCAGTGTACTTCTGTAAAGAGACATTATATCTGGGAACTTCTGGATTAATAATAAATATTTGGCAAGCTTTGCTATATCCTCAGAAAGTGAGAAGCCTTCTATCGGCCTTTGTTTAATTAATAAATAGTTAGAAATTAAAATGTTGATGAACTGAATTATTTGTCTGGGATTTTTATTGAAAACAAGTACAATTAGTGCCGATAATTCATCATTATTGAAATCTTCAATTCTTGTCTCAGCAAGCTTTTTTTGAGCTAAACCTTCTAATTCACTTAAATAAAATTCTGGTATCCACAAGATGGTATTGAAAAACTTCCTTAAATATTCTCCAGCATAACGGTGATAATCATCACCTCGAAAATCATTTGAATAGTTTAAAGTTTTTCTTAAATGTCTTTTAATCGCTATCTCATCGCAAGGAATTATGAAAACTATGTCCTTATTTTTTATTTCATCATCAATTGGATCTAAAAAAGTCTTTATCGTAGACATTATCTCAATTGCCTTTTCGCCATTAACTCTATCTAAATTATCAAAAGCAATTACTAGTTTGTTTTTTAAGAATCCAACCTTTAAAATTCTCTTAAACTCCATCTCAAATTCATGAGGATCTTTAAAACGGTCTTGTAGTTTTGTTTCTTTTTTTACTTGAATAAATTGGTTTATGTATTTATAAAAGAGTGGCAACAATGAAATGGAAAAAATACTTCCAATAATCTTCCCATCGATAGAGTCAAGTAAATTCCATCCAAAAAGTATCTTCATTGAAAGCCAAAAAAGAAAGAATGGAAGAATTAAAAAAGCAGAAAAAAGAAAAATGACACTGAGGTGAAGAAACATCCTTTTCTTCAAAATTGTTTGAAATTCTTCAGTAATCGATTTAGTAAAAAGGTTTCTGTCGTCAATTTCAAACCCCTTCTTAAAGTATTCTGCACCATATTTTGATTTCAAATCATTAATCAAGGTATTAAGAAAAGTTCTACGCAATGCATCACCCTCATGTTTCCATACATCAAATAGAACCAACGGAACGTCCTTTTCCTTTAATTCTTTTTCCAAAGATTTTATTACGGTACTCTTTCCAGAACCCCAGTCTCCAAAAAGACCAATCGTAAATGACTCTGGACTGTTTAAAACCATTTCTTTCAATGTGTCTACAAGAGCATCATGACCAAAAGAAAGAGGATTTTTCTTATCTCCGGAGATAGGGTTTTCAGAAATATATCTAAACTCAATGTTATTATTCTTCCTAGCTCTAAGCTTATTGAGACATTTTTGAATTTTTGGTTTTAGCACAAGTGATAATCTATTTGTTTTTACTAGAGTACCGGAATTAATATGTACCTCTTAGCAAGGAAGTAAAAAGGAAAATGGCTTTGGAGAACATAAATATAAAAAATGAGTTCAAAATCACATTGCGTAAAAACCATATAAATTCTGGGTTTTTTCTGCAATTTTGAACTACTAGAAATAATTTGTTGACTTCAAACAAAAAATCCTTCCATGATAAACTAGAAGGATTTTTAATCATTTAGACAGAATAAATCAGGCCTTGAGCACAGATAGTCTAGAGGACAATTTCAATAAAAAATTGACGTGAACACCTGTTTGAGACACACAATTAAATATGTTCTTTTTAGACAAGCCCAATACTCTGTTTTCAATACTACCAGATAGCATGCCTTGCAAACCATCAATGTGACCTTCCAAAGAATTTACGTCAAAATAGTCATCAATTATGGCAATAATTTCAAGGATTGCTTCCTTTTGTTTTGAGTCTTCAACGTTAAGTTCCTTGTGTAACTGTTGGTACCATTCATCATGGATTTGGTTTTTTCTTGTAGACATAAAGAAAAGTTTAAATGCGGAGCCACCCCGTCAGCCCTGTCTACACAGTCTAGGACTGGAAGCGGTACTTTCGTGGCCGCTGGACTTGCAAGCGACTCCTTATCGATAAATAATTGTTTTAGAATTTTCCTAAAACTGTGTAGACCCGATAAAGATACAAATGTTTATTATATCCCATTCCACACACATTACCCCCCCCTCCTATTGATGGTAATGGAGATTTATTGTAAAAATCTAAATGATTCGAAATCTGAATTTTCTTAAAATATTAAATAAACATATTTGTTATTGCACTCGACGATTTGCCACTTTGGAGCCAAGTGAAAACTTGTAACCGAACTGAAACTGAAAAAAGGCGCCGTTATCTGAATTGCCCGTGTAGTTAAATGTGGTAAGGCGTACAAAAATAGCTTGGTTTGGGCTTTGGTTAGGATGATAAAAAACTTCAGCTTGGTTGGAAAAAATTGGAACGGTATCTGGTAATTCTATATCGGTTACAGAGCCATTAAAATTTTTATAATCAAACCAACTTAAAAAAATCTTATAGTTAAATCCGAAATTGTTGAAGCGTCGTGTTGTAAAATTTAGTCCAGGACCATAATTTATGGCCCTAATATCTTGAGTATCCTCTGAAGTCTCACCTGCATTGGTAAGATTATAATTTATAAACCCATACAAATTTACTTTCACAGCATAGTTTTTATGATAAACTTCAAAGAAGTTTAAATCTAGTCCAGTGGTAAGAAACCTTTTTTGAACCAAATCCAAAGGATTTGATATTGAAGCATCTTCAACCAAGGCAAAACCATCATCTTCATCAAAGCGAGCATAATGGACTTTCGGTCTAATGTCTTTAAACAATTCAAATTGAGCATTAAATATGTTGCGGGCAAAAGGGAACAAATAGAACTTTGCATTACTCTCAAACTGCACCAATCCGTTTGTACTATTGCCAAAAAGTCCAAAAAAATCAGAGTACGCTCTAAATTCAATTACTTTATCTAAATATGTATTTTCTCGCACTTGATAGGTAGCTGGAGCAGTTGTGTTTGTTTCTTCATTCTCAATATCATTTTTTGGTAATTGTAGTGTAAGGTCTCTAGGTATATAATTTTGACCAATCCGATATTGATATTGTAAAACATCACTGAGCCGAATTCGCATTGAATCTAAATAGTTAGATTCGTCTACAATGGACGGTTTTTTATGTGCATAGAAAAGATAATTAATTTTGGATTGTTTCGAATACCTTAAAAAACTTATACTCACCCGATTTTCAAACACATAGGTTTTTCCTTTATGTTCTATGGTAACTAATACATCGGTAAAGTTACCATCATGAATTTCTAAATCAATTTTTTTGAATTTATATCGATAGTCGGTGAGTATAAAATTATTGGTATATCTGATTTTCTTGGTTTTCTTGTTTGTCTTAGTTTCTCTTTTATAAAACTTAAAGACTTGCCCATCTCGGGGTATGGTAATATCGCCTAAATAACTTTCCTGGTTAGCAATAGCCAGAACACTGTTAAGTATTTTGCCCTCTTGGGATTCATTATCCACAACATTTTCGCTGATAATCTGATTTTTATTAAAATAGATATATGTGTTATTTTCCGTATTTTCTGATTCTTCTTGAGCAGTCTCTTCTATTTGATATGGATGATTATATATTGCTGTAATTTCCTCTTCTAGAAAACCATTATCAGTACAAAAAGACTTATAATAAAGAGATTTTTGGTGTATGTTATTAAGGCTATCCTTTAAGGAAGTTATTATGAAAATTTTTTCCTGTATTTGTTCAAAATTGCTTTGAGTGCTTTTATCACTTAGGTTATTTTTTAAATCATTAAAAGCTGATTCTTCTTTAACTAAGGAATCATTTATTTTAATAAACTGATTTGATAGTAACTCAAAATTTTCTTTACATAAATCTTTTACTTCTTGAGCTACCATTGTTGAACAAACAAGACAAAGAAGTCCTAATAGTAATAATTTTTTTCTCATTAGTTATTCGTTTTGTTGATTAAATTTTAGGTTTTAAGCAAAATCAACCAATACCCATATGAGGGTATTTTTAGGGGAAGCAAATGGTCGAAGTCAGATAGCTCGTAAGCTTACTCAAACTATTTGTGGTTGAAGATAAAATCCAGTTTAACTGATGACAATACGCCGTTAGGCCTATTTTAAAAGATAGAAAGTGCCTTGGCAATTTTTTCCAATTCAGTTCTCTTTGAAGTACCTAACTTTTTGTAAATATTCTCACAATGCTTTTTCACAGTTTTTTCATCGATAAATAGCAAGTGAGCTATTTCTCTACGGGTAAGTTCTTTACCTAAATAATTAAGTATCTCTTTTTCCCTTTTAGTAAGTGTACTATATGGTTGGAAGTATTTATCCAAAACCCTATTAACTCCAAAAAGGCTGTTGACCTTATTGCTTAGATGCTCGATAGTTTGTGGAAAGAGAGAAATTGAAATGGTCTGACTATCATTCAATATTTTGGTTGACGTGAAATGATAGACTGGGCTTTCATTCTTTTTGTACCGCCAATCCTGAAAAAAAGGTACAACATGATTTGGGTCGTCTTTACCCAGTTCCTCCGCTAATTTCGCAAATACATTCTTACGCGTATATTCGCTTACATGTTTTTCGAAGATGGCAGCCCCCATTGAATTTATTTCTTCCAATGAATAACCTAAAATATCACAACCACGTTGCGAAACATATTGGATAGACAAATCTTTCCTACAGTTGACATGTAAAATGCCGGGTATGATTTCTGCTAAGTCATCAAATGAGAGTACCCCATCAACAATTAACTGGCTGATTTTGTATAATTGCTTAGGCTGATCTGTCAATAATTCCTTATCGGTCATGATATTGAAGTTTGCTGCTAAAGGAGGTTAAATGACAAATTCGTTGGGGAAGTAAGCTGTAGGAAGTCAATACTTTGGAGTACTTCAATATAGAAATAGAGCACCAAAATCCATTAAAGAAAAACCTTAGAAATTCTAGGGGTTTTCTGCTGTTTTTAGGAGTTTTAGGTAGTTTTTATTAACAATGGCAATTTTAAGCCATTCCATACACTTTCGCCTCCCCCACTCTCCTACTTCGCTTTTCAAGCTCCGAAGGATTCGTTTGCGGTTCGGCAAAACAGTATTCCATTCCCTTTTTAAAGGAGTTTTTTAGAAGAAATTTTTCAGGGAATGATGTATAAACTTTCGCTTTTAACCAAAGCTCAAGTTACCCTTCGATGGCCCTAGGGGCAGCATAGCGCTTTTCGTTATGCAACAAAAATATTGGTTGTGTGAAACGTCTAAATTCTTTAAAAAATTAAATTTCCAAAAATCCAAGTTTCTTTTATTTGTATCTCTTCTATTCTTTTCCATCAATTTTTATGCTGAACCCGCCAACAAAGCGAATGGAAAATAGAAATTGCGTATCGGTAAGACCATCAATGTCCCCCATTGAGGAGCCGCCTATCATTGGCATGGAAAACTCAGCAATAATATTATTGAGCCGAAAACCAAAGGAGGGTTCCAATCCGCTAAAGCTCGTATCCGTTGTTCCTAAAAATTGGTCTCTAATACTATTGTTACTTGGGGAAGAGATATCACCGGCTAATTCTCTAAAAGTATAGTTCAAACCGAGCCGAACACTGTACTTTCTTCTGTTCTCTTTGTCACGTATTTTGTTGTTCGGTAAAAACTCATGAAATAATCCGAATCGTAAGTTTAAGGCCCCAGCAAATCTACTTCTATCGTCATCAACCGGTAAACTCCATAGAGTATTCGAAGCATTGATTCTGAAATTGGCACCGCTAATCCATTTTGTAATCCATCCTCCTTTGACCCATAAAAGTTCAGGATTGAAATAGACATCTGAATTAATAAAAACAGATTGTCTCGAACTAATTGGATTCAAAACATAGTTACCAAACAACCTTTTATTTATAACCACAGTATCCATATTCATTGGATTGATTTCAGTCTGTGCTTCCAGAGAATCCACGCTGGATGCAACGTTGATGTACGCCTCCATATCCAAACTTTCAAAAAAGCGTTTGAATTTTTTATCGATGACTATGGTTTTAGCCTTTTCAGTAACTAAGGCCTGCTCTTTCCGCAATTTTTTTTGTAACTCCAAGAAATTTTTATTCCGTTCTTTAAGCTGAGTTTGTTTTTGAAGCAATCCCGGATCGTTGTTTTCTGATGCTAATCTTTGCTGAACTGCTTCTATTCTTTTTTCAGTCTTGTAAATTTTTTTATTTTTTCGCTTCAAAATGCCCTTCAACTTATGTTCCCTCCTTAGAATTTCAATATCTTTTTTCTGAATTTCAAAAGTCGTTTTTTCCTCTTTCGATTTACTTAGAAAATACCTTTCAAAAATTACTCCTAGACCAGCTGCGCCTTGCACTTCATCCGTTGCTTCGTTAAGATTGGCCTGTAAATTGGCCGTTCCTACAAAATCAATAAAAAACTGATTTGGTCCGTCAGTTGGAATGGCAGCCATGTCCACTGCTGCTTTAGGACTCAAAATTATTTCCAGTCGTTGATATTTCGCCTTATTTAGCAATTTCAGGGACTTGTTTTCACTTGACAAATGGATATCTAAAACTATTTTTCCAGCTCTATCGGATTCAATATTTTCTTTAATTTCTAATATTACCTTTTCTGACTGTGCTAATTGGGTCAGCTCTAAGGAATCCAGGTAAAGGTCAAAGAACTTATCCGCGATATCTGTTTCTTTTTCATTTACTTTGACCTCAAAGCGATAACCATCTAAATTATTTTTCTTTAATTGTTCTTTATCATAAACTAATTTTAGAGTCACAAACTCATTTTTGTCCCCTAATTCTACTAGAATTCTAGGAGTGTCAAATCCTATTTGAAGCTCAAGTTTTTTAGCATCTTCTTGTGCTGAGATTAAATAGCTAAAGAGCAATAAGGATACTTTTACAAATATTTTCATAGTTCTGATTATTTGGTTAGTTGAATTTTATTGGTGAAATGGTAATATGCAGATACCCATATTCGGGTATTTTCTCAGGGGAAGTAAGTTGTAGGAAGTCAATACTTTGGAGTACTTCAATATAGAAATTGAGCGGAAAAATGCATTAAAGAAAAACCTTAGAAATTCTGGGGTTTTTCTACTATTTCAAGGTATTTTAGGCAGTTTTTATTAACATTTGTGGTTTTAAGCCATTCCATACACTTTCACCTCCCCCACTCTCCTACTTCGCTTTTCAAGCTTCGAAGGATTCGTTAACAGTTCGGCAAAACAGTATTCCATTACCTTTTTTAAAGAAGCTTTTAGAAGAAATTTTCCAAGAGCTGCACGGTAAACTTTCGCTTTTACCAAAGCTCAAGTTACATAACGCGGTACAGGACGGAACAGCCTGACGTTTCCATAATTCGACAGGGAGCCTATACCAAGGTCATCCGAAGTATAAAATTGCTTTGAAAGTCGTTTTAAGAGTTATTAAACTTACTAAAAGACGTATCACTGTAGATTAACCCGAACCGCATTCATTCCTTTTTGACCTTTTTCAAGCTCAAAAGTAACCTTATCGTTTTCATTAATTTCATCAATTAGTCCTGAAACATGTACAAAGTGTTTTTCTTGGGTTTCTGTATCCATAATAAAACCAAACCCTTTTGAATGGTCAAAGAACGACACTTTACCTTTTCTTATAGGGTCAAATTCTTCTTCTACTTTCTGTGGGATGCCCAATACAATTTCAGAGGCATCAATCTGCTCATGTTCTGTTGGTTCAGGAGGAGTTGCGGTTAGATTCCCAAATTTATCAACATAGGCGAAAGGTATGCCCGCATCGCTTTCTTTGGATTCCGC
>JBCCRX010000236.1:0-10630 GCA_039201015.1 Bacteroidota bacterium
TGCTAATGGAGGCAGAAAAATCGCAATCCGCCTTAGGCGGACATAAGACTTTTTCTAACGAAAAGTAGCGCAAAACCTGTTCGCCTAAGGCGTAAAGATGAAGTCAAGAATCTCAGGTTATTTGTGCGTCGTTCCTTAAAGGCCTTAAGAGCAGCAAATATAGCTATACTGTTTCAATTTCAACAGGTAACAATTCAAAGTAGGAGAGTGTGCAGGTGAGTTTTTGGCTTTTATCTAGTGGTACAAGCGTTAAATAATTACCTATTTAGAAGCTGTTTTGATTTATTTTTTGAGAATTGTTATAGGTCATTTTTTTACCAATTGAGGCAGCAAAAACGGAGTTTAGCCATAGCTAAATGAGTATTTTGCTAACGATGAGTGGTGAAAAAAGGGGCATAACAAAATCGAAGTATTAAATTCAAACAGCTTCTTAGATTGCAGCAATGATAATAGTTTCAGCATGGAAAATATAGGTAAGTAATTCGGACTAGTCGCTCTGGTCGTATTCACTATCATTGCTTTAACAACAAAAATATCGCTGGACGCTTGTGCAAATCTGGCAGCTTTGTTTTTCTCCATTGTGCAATGGATTTTGTCCGTATCCATTCGCTCGGAGCAGTTAAATCACAAGCAATACAGAAAAGTGTGTTGGGCGATAAAGTTTTGAGTGCTGTTTCTACCAAAGCGGTATTTCGGTAAGGCGTTTCTATGAAAATTTGAGTCTGCTGATGCTGCTGCGATAGTTTCTCTAGTCGCTTTAGATCTTGCCCCAATTGCGGTTTCTTGGGCGATAAGTAACCATTAAAACAAAAATGCTGTCCATTCATACCTGATGCCATCAATGCCAATAAAATAGAAGAAGGCCCAACCAACGGCACCACTTCTATGCCTTTTTCGTAAGCCAAACGAATGATTCTTGCACCAGGATCGGCTACTCCAGGACAGCCCGCTTCCGATAATAAACCCATATCTTTCCCTGCTTCTGCTGCCTCCAAGAATTTTTGCCATTCTGCCTCGTCCGTGTATTTTCCAAGTTCATATACCTGAATGTTTTGCATAGCAATGGGCGTTTGGCTGGCTTTCAAAAAACGACGCGCAGTCTTTGCCCGTTCTGCAATAAAGGAATTGATCTGATGAAGCTGTTTCAAGACGTATTGAGGAATGCTATGGATGGCATTCTCGGATAAGGGAGTTGGGAAGAGGTAGAGTTTGCCTTTTTTCATTAGAGCTTGTTTGGAAATCTATCTTAAAAGCCAACAGCTACTTAATCGCCAATCCTTCTCCTCTTTTCATTGCTTTCACCGCATAGTCCACTGCTCGTGCTGTCAACGCCATAAAAGTCAAAGACGGATTTTGAGTGGACACCGAAGTCATACAAGCCCCATCCGTCACAAATACATTGGGGCAAGCGTGCATTTGATTCCATTTGTTAAGCAACGAAGTTTTTGGATCACGTCCCATACGGACACCCCCCATTTCGTGGATGTCTAAGCCAGGTGCTTGTTTGGTGTCGCGGGTTTGGATGTTGGTGAAGCCCGCTTTTTTATACATATCCGTAAATTGTTCAAAGAAATCGGCAAGCATTTTTTCATCATTGTCGTCATAGTCAATGTTGGTCTGCAATAGTGGAATGCCCCATTCGTCAGTTTTATCTGGACTCAAAGCAACAAAATTACTTTCCTTTGGGATGGTTTCACCCATCATGTGGGAACCAACACCCCATGTACCAAAACGATCACTATCCAATAAATTTTCCCTCAAAGTATCACCAATACCCGAACCATCAATATCGCGATTACGACCAGCATAGAAGCCCGAAGCATAGCCTCTTAAGAAATCTGTTTCTTGACGATAGACATTTCTAAACCTAGGTAAGTAGGCACTGGTCGGTCGTCCACCTTTTGTTCTAAATTCTTGATGTCCCTCGTATTGTGCATTAATTTTTCCTCGATAGTTATGGAAAGCGACGTATTTACCCAGCAAGCCATTGTCATTGCCCAGACCATTTGGAAAACGCCTGGATTTGGAGTTTAATAAAACCAGATTGGTGTTGAAAGTAGCAGCATTGACAAAGATAACATCCGCATGATAGGTGGTTGTTTCTTTGGTTAAGGCATCTATGATCTGAACGCCACTAGCTTTGTTTTTTTCTTCATCAAAGAGAATAGAATGCACGACCGAATGCGGTCGAAGCGTCAAATTACCTGTTTTCATCGCCCAAGGAATAAGCGTTGAGTTGGCATTGAAATAGCCGCCAAAAGGACAACCACGTTGGCAAATATTTCTAGCTTGACACAATACACGCCCTTGCTTTTGAAAAATTTCTCGGTTTTCCGTAAGATGCGCGCAACGCCCATAAATCACATGGCGATTTTTGTAGTTTTCATTCACGACTTTCTGAAAATACTCTTCTACACAATTTAGCCCAAAAGTCTTCAAGAAATCGCCATCGGGTAAGATATCCAAGCCATCTTTGTTGCCCGATACACCAATGAATTGTTCTACTTTGGTGTACCAGGATTCCAAATCCTTGTAGCGAATTGGCCAGTCCACCGCGAAGCCGTCTCTAGCAGGACCTTCAAAATCGTAATTGCTCCATCGTTGTACTTGCCTAGCCCACATGATGGATTTTCCACCCACCTGATAGCCCCGAATCCAGTCAAAAGGCTTCGTTTGTTCGTAGGGATGATCGGTGTCCTTTACAAAAAAGTGCATCGCATCTTCCTTGAAAGCATAGCAGCGACTGATTACTGGATTGGCTGCTTTGATGTCTTGCGGAACGCGTCCTCTCAATTTGAATTCCCATGGACGCATGTTGGTGGTAGGATAGTCTTTGATGTGTTCTACGTTTCTGCCTCGTTCTAAAAGTAAGGTTTTTATGCCTTTGTCACACAATTCTTTTGCAGCATAGGAGCCCGTCATACCCGCACCAATGACAATGGCATCGTAGCGGTGATCCGTATTAGAAGACATATTCGTTTTGCTTTAAATTTGATAGATATAAACACTTTCGATTTCACAAATGTACATTAAAATAATATTTTTGAGATATGGTTTTTGAATTATAGTATATTTGGTGTCAAGTTTATCAACTAAAATATAAGACAAGGACGATCGTAAAATGGATAAAGTAAACAAGGAATAATAAAACAATAACTTATAACATCTACCTGCTTCTTTTTCACTTATTTGAACTTTAAAATCAGTCATAGTATCAACAATAATCCTTCTTTTAAAATTCAACTAAGAAAAAAATAAGCTAGTCCTATATTTATAATTTATTATTTCATCATTCCTAAGTACAAAGATATTGTAGAAGAAATTGTCTGAGCTACAAGACAACTGGGAGAGCAGACAGATGATGACCCAATTACGACTTCTTTCATTCTGGATAGAGAAAGATGACATTATTTGCTTTACTTTAATGGTTGGAAAGGAAGTCGGCGAACTTATGGTTGTTTTCTACACATTGATGTGACTGAGGAGGGAAAGGTTTGGTTGCATCATGATGGCACGGATTTACTGATTGGTGATCCGTTGGAAGAAAAAGGGGTAGCGGCTGCTGATTTGGTCTTGGGGTTTATAGCACCCTATCGCAGGAAAGATACAGGTTATGCGATAGCTTGACGCAGGTAATGAAAGTTTACAAAAGCTGAAACACGCTGAAGTTTCGTGCATCAAAAATTCTCAATTTAACAATTGTCGTACTTCTCAAAACTGCATGCTCATTGCTGATTATAACGGAATGCGGTGATTAGTAAATGCTGCAATAGCGTCTCATTAAGTGTTGAAATTCCTCTCTCCCTCCAAAAGAATTTTTGCGCCGAAGGCGCGGAAAACCACTGAGTTTACTGATTTTTGGAGACTTTTTTCTTTCACTGCAAAACGTTACAATCAGGCTCATTGGAATTACTTCTTCGTCAATTCTCCGTTGGGCTTAATTAGCAGTTCTCCATTGGGGAAATCTGTATGGGTTAGTTCTATTAATTTCAGCACTGCTCTATTTTGTGGATCGAGTTTCGGGCCGTGTGTTTTTTGCTGATAGATCGGAATGGCTTTACCCGAAAGAAATTGTCCTGTTTCATCGACTTCCAGCTCAATAATCGGCGCAATGCCCGCTGCCCCCCTCAAATTAAAGCGTCCATAAGTGCAAAAATTGCCGAGGCTGTAGATAATGAAGCGATCTTTGTACAATTCTGCGGCACGCGTGACGTGTGGTCCGTGTCCAAAAACGATGTCTGCACCTGCGTCCACCACTGCGTGCGCAAAGGCATGAACATTACCTCTATTTTCACCATAGTAAGTTTCTATTTTTTTGGGTACATGTTGGTTTTTCGCGCCTTCTGCGCCTCCGTGAAAAGAGACAATGACAATATCACTTTCTTGTGCAAGGCTTGCCACAATTTGTTTGGCACGAGCAATGTTCCGAATATCGCAAGTACCGCGATTGGGTGCAAAAGCACAAAAACCATATTTTATACCTTCTCTCTCAAAGACCACTTTTTCATCCGTTCCCGCCAAACCCGCGTATTTGATGCCTAGCTCGTCCAGCACGTTTTTCGTCTTTGTTCGTCCAATCGGACCAAAATCGCCGCTGTGGTTGTTCGCTAAGCTCACCACATCAAAGCCAGCCTTCAAAAAGTGCTGCCCATAAGATTCGGGAGAGCGAAAAGCATAACAAACACTAGGGTCTTTGCACCTTTTCACTGTACCGCCTTCATCCAAAATCGTACCTTCCAGATTGCCGAAGGTGACCTCCGCACTTTGCAATATATTTTCTACCGCTTTTAGCAAATCTTTGCCTCCATTGGCGGGCAGATAAGAAGCAGAAGGATAATTCGTGCCTAGCATCATGTCCCCTACCCCAATGATTTTTATTCGTTGAATCGTGTCTTCTAAAGTGCTTGGAAGGCTATCGACCTTTGTACTATCTGATGCTATGGGAACTGCATTTGCGGTCAATTTTGCTTGTTCCATTGCTGCATCATTTTGGGAAAAAGTGCAGGCAAAAAATACTGCAAAAGCAAGGTGTTGTAGTAGTAATCTCATATCATGTTTTTAGTAAGCGGCTTTGGCAATCAGGGGGCAAAGGTAGTTTAGGTTTTTGGATATTCATAGCGGTGTTTCTAGTGTTTTGTGTAGCCCAAAACTTTTCTATAATCTTTGGTATTTTGTCATAATAGTCCGTACAATTTTTGAACCGCAGAGAACACAAAGAGTTGATATTCAAAGAGTTTTACTTTTGTCATTTTACTCTTTAAACCATTGATTATCAAATGCTTATAAATTATATACAGACCATTGCTACACTGCTGGACACTTTCAAATTGAAAGTACATAAATGTCACTTTTATGCTCGAAATTTGGGTGTATTTCTAATACTTGGATAAAAAATGACATTTCTTATGCCCCGATATTGAAATGTCCGCTAGTAAGGACCATTGCTGTTACAAAAAGCTGGGTTATGTCAATCAGTCATTAAATATTAAGGCTGTACGAAGTCTCGTTTTTGCTAACATTTCACTCGAAAATAGCCTAAGTCAATGTCAGAAAATCGCTCAACAAGTATGCTCCGTAAATCTCTCTTCGGACGGAAACACCGCTGGGGCATACTTGTTGAGCGATTTTAGGAGCGTTCCTGAGACTTATTTTGAGCATGGCTTAAGACTTCGTACACGCCTAATTAAATATCAAATCAATATCTATGTTTAGATGTTTCCTTTTTTCAGTTGCGATGTTGTTTTCTTTCTCTTTGTATGCACAAAATGAATTACAAGTTTTACGCGCAAAAGTAGTTGATGAAAAGGAGGGTGAAGCCTTAATTGGGGTTCATGTGACTTATGCCGATTATCGCTACGGTACCGCCACCAATAGTAATGGAGATTTTCAAATCAAGATTGAGCAAGTAGAGCGCCCGTTCGATAGTTTGCGTTTTTCTTACATTGGTTACGAAGATTTGGTCATCCCAATTGATGATGAATTGATTGAAACAACGCCAGCAGTTTTTCAGATGAAAGCGGCATTAATTGGCTTGCCTTCCATTGAGGTAGAAGACATTACTGCTGAGACAATTGTGAGAAAAGCGAATGAAAATATGTCCTTGAATTATCCTGTAGAAGCCCATACCATGATTGGATTTTACAGGGAAGAAAGTCAACAAGCCAATTTGAAGCGCACCATTCTGTTCACGGAAGGTGTGCTGGAAGTGCAGAAAGATAAACTCAAAAAAAGTCGCTACCAGATTAGGGATAAAGTAGCTATTATTAAAGGCTACAGACGGAAAATTCCGTACAATTTGATTACTGAAAACGATACGGTGAATATTACGCCCATCAGTCAAGGTGCTTATTTACCTGCCTATGTGGATTGCATTCGTCAAGTAAATTTTCTCTTTCACAACAACAGCTACAAAAGATACGACTACCAATACGAAGGTATCGTTTTTATGGGCGATAAGGTGCTTTACAAAATTGCTTTTCAGCCAAAAAGTAATCGTCAGATACTGATTTATGACGGTATTCTATACATTGAAAAGGAATCTTTTGCGGTCGTGAAAGCAGAATATCAATACAATCAAAGGGGCTTGGATAGCTTCAACGAAAATAATACGACTAGCTTAGATTTACAGTATCGTCAATTTTCGGCACAGTACTTTCAATATCAAGGAAAATGGTATCTGGAGCAAGCAAAAGTTAGGCAAGCCTTCAAAGAAAGCAAGACCAAAATACCCGTTGAGATCAAAATGGATTATGTGACCACAGAAGTCGCACCGCGAGAACGAGAACGAGCAGTGAGCAAGTGGCTAGAATTTAATGATGTACTAGCTGCCAGTGTGGAGGCAGTGAGCGAAGATTTTTGGGAAGACTACATCATCTTAAAAGAAGAATAACGATTCACTCCAATAGCGCACCACTAATCTGTAGCAACTGCAATTCAATCACCTTTGCATCGTATTTTGCGCTGTTTAAGCTAGCGGCTGCATTCAGTAAATTGAGTTGCGCTTGTCGAAATTCGACAGAACTGATTTGTCCTGCATTGAACTGTTCTTCGGTGCGCTCAAAATTGAGTTCAGCAGTATTCAAACTCTCACGCTCTACAGCAAGTACAAAAAGCGCATTTTGGTAGCTTTGCCAGGCATTGCGCAGATTAGTCTCTAGCTGCTGCTTGATTTGTTCTCGCTGTACCAGTAGCCCTTCCACATTAATTAAAATGTTCTGCTCCCTCGCTTTTCGTACACCACCGTCGTAGAGATTCCAAGCGACATTTACCCCTAAATTCCAGCCTCGACTACTAGAAGAAGTGACAAAAGAACCTTCGGCATTGTCTCTAAAATCTAAGCCATAATTCACCGTAGTGCCAACCGTAGGAATAAAAGTGGACTCATTGATTTTGGTATCGTATTCTTGTATGGCGAGGTTTTGTTTCAGCAAAAGTAGTTGTACATTATTGCTCAAGGTCTGTTGAAGCAATCGTTCCGATTTGGGGTTATTCAAATAATTGACTGTTGTATCTACTTGATAATCAATTCCTAAATCTTCACCAATTAGTAGATTCAGGTTGCGTTTGCTGTTGGCAATTTGTTGTTCTAGGTTCAATAAATTGACGGTATCTCGTTGAATATCTACTTGTGCGTTCAAGACATCAAGCCTACTACCTTGTCCGTAATCAAAGCGATATTGCGCCCTTTGTTTTCGCCTTTGCGATAGCTGAATGGTCTGCTTTTGTAGGTCTAAACGCTCCGTCAATTGCGCCAACTGATAGTAGGTCGTCAGTACATCCAATAGATTTAACTCCATGCTTTGCCGCAATTGCAAATCTGTTAAATTGAGTACCTCTTGCAATTGAGCCAAAGATAGCTCTCGTGTCTTGTCGTATATCGTATAATTTGCGCCAAGTGAGGCATTTGCGCCCCAAGAAAAAGCACTGCTCACTTTATTTTCTTGCCCCGAAAAAAGCTGTTGCGTAGAACTACCGAGCGTCGCAGTTGGACCTGTAGTTAGATTGACAACAGGATAATAGTCGTTAAGTGCCTTACTGGTGTTGTTTTCTGCCAAGCGTAGATCGTTTTTGCTCAGGCGAATATTATAGTTGCTTTCTAAGGCTAAACGCATAACTTCGCGTTCATTCAGCTGATTTACCTGCGCTTCTGCGTAAAATCCAGCAAACAAAAAGGCGATCGCCAACAATTCTATCTTTCTTCTACTGTTCATCTGTTGTGCAGTTTTCAATTATTCGTTTTCTCTAAAAAAGATACCTCTAAATTCTTTGATCTAACTTTATAAGGATACACTTCGAGTGCCTTTTCCAAACAATCCATGGCTTTCTCTAGTTTTTCTGGATTTAAAACATAAGCAATACGTGCTTCTTGTGCACCTAAACCAGCGGTGGCATAAAATCCACTGCCTGGCGACAGCATGACCGTACTGCCTTCGTGTTCAAAATCGGTAAGCAACCATCGGCAAAAATGTTCGCTGCTTTCTACTGGAAATTGCGCAAAGCAATAGAACGCACCTCCTGGCAAATAGCTCACTACCTCCTTCATATTTTGCAAACGACGATATACTACCTTTCTTCGTCTATCATATTCTTGATACACTTCTTGAAGGTAGTCTTCTGTATTATTCAGCATTGCTTCCGCCAAAATCTGCCCCAACCCTGGAGGACTTAGCCGTAATTTGGCGTATTTGGTGATTGCCTCTTTCAATGCTTCATTGCGTGTCACAATAGCTCCAACCCTTGCGCCACAAGCACTATAGCGTTTAGAAACCGAATCCACTACGGCTACGTGATCTTCCATTCCCGCTAAATTCAGAACAGAAAAAAAGCGATTTCCGTCGTAGCAAAATTCGCGATAGACTTCATCTGCAATCAGGTATAAATTGTACTCTTTCGCTAAAGCACCCAACTGCCGCAATACTTTTTCATCATAGAAACAGCCCGTTGGATTGTTAGGATTGGTAATAAAAATGGCTTTGGTCTTTGGTGTGATAACACGCTCAAAATCGGCAGTGCTGGGCAGCGCGAAACCTGTTTCTAAAGTGCAGGTAATCGGTCGAATTTGAACATCCGCGATTTGCGCAAAACCATTGTAATTGGCGTAAAAAGGTTCTGGTACGATGATTTCATCACTTTGATTGAAACAGGCATACATCAAAAATTGAAGTGCTTCGGAGGCACCCGTAGTGACAATAATATCTTCTGTTGCCACTTCAATATTAAAAGTTTGGTAGTACTCCTTCAATCCTTCCCTGTAAGTTTCAATCCCAATTGCTGGACTGTAAGCCAGTATATCAATTTCGGTTGCTTGCAGAGCAGCAACTGCATGTTGGGGCGTCAGAATATCAGGCTGACCAATATTCAGATGATAAACTTGTGTGCCCCGCGCTTTGGCTTCATCCGCAAAGGGAATTAGTTTTCTAAAAGGGGACAAAGGAACATTTTTACCTCTAAGTGAAATAGACGGCATAGCTTCTTATTTTTATTAGAGAAATTAGTGATTCTGATAAGAATACAACTCCCTGTAATTTAAGTCCGCAAAGGAACGAATTTTTCTATTTTAGTGCTGTCAAATTAACAATATTATTATTGCTACTTTGGAATTAGAGCTGCACGAAGTTTTGTTTTTGTTAACATTTTACTCGAAAATAACCTGAGCCAATGTCAGAAAATCGCTCAATAAGTAGGCTCCGTAAATCGCTTCGGACGCAAACACCGCTGGGCATACTTGTTAAGCGATTTCAGGAGCGTTACTGGGACTTATTTTGAGCATGGCAAGACTTCGTACACGTCTATTTTGAAAAAATGAATTTGCAACAGAAGTGCTACATACAATTGAAATTTTTCTGCGAAAAAATTCAATTACCTCTCTGTCCAAGAGTCCTTTTTTGAAAAATTTCATGGAATAAAATTTTTCAAAAAGGGCATTTCGGGCAGGTATCATAGAATCCGTCTTCAACAATCTGTAGTAAGTTCTGATTTGCCTTTCAATTGTAAATCGCTCGCAACAAAAACTAGATTGTGGAACTCTTGCAGCAGGAAAGTGGTTTGCTTTTTTAGGCTAATATTATATGTACTTTGAAGCTTGCCTAAATAGAGTAAGCCCGAATATCCTCGGATAAGCAGGTAGGCAGCTTGAGACAGTGATTTGAATTTGGAATTAGGCGTGTACGAAGTTCCATTTTTTGTTTTTCGCCTCGCTTCGCTCGGCGAAAAACGGTGGGTTTTAGGGGGCAAATCAGCCTAAAAGGCTGATTTGCCCCCTAAAAATCCCTCTGAGGCGCGAGCAAGGCGAGCGTCGAAGTTAAAGTAAGAAGACTTCGTACAGTCCTAATTTGGAATTTCAACTAAAGCCTTATTATCAAATTACCAAGCTCAAAAATGGTCAATTAAGCATCATGGACATTACAAAATTAACATCAGAAATTTCTTTCCGAACAGCGCGCAGTTCGGGCAGCGGTGGACAGCACGTCAATAAAGTGGAGACAAAAGTAGAGCTGCTGTTCGATATAGCAACTTCGGATGCACTATCAGAAAAAGAAAAATATTGGTTACACAAAAACCTTACGCAGCGCATCAACAAAGAAGGTATTTTGAAAATCAGCGTACAGGAAAAACGCTCACAACTCAAAAA